>DATEAH010000009.1 GCA_035288465.1 Patescibacteria group bacterium
GAAACTCCGTTTTCGGAAGGATTGTTCCACTGAATGAAAAATCCACTTTTTAGCGTGCTAAACAAGGGGAGTGTGAGGGTGGGAGAAACGCCCTGCCCCGCCTCAAATATCTAAATATTAGTTAGGCGGGGTGAACAAGTAGTGTTTCCTACCCTCACAAAGAAAAAATATTTTCAAATTCTCCAAACGAGAATACTCAACCCAACTATAAATAAAGCCACTAAACTTGCACTAATACCCAAGAGATATTTTGTTCTTTTTTCTAGTAACTCATTTTCTGTATTACTAGATATTTTTTTAGCAACGACTTGAATTTGATTAGAATTAGCTGATTCCAGATTCTGAAAATACGATCGGCCCATATAAATATATTCTTTACCCTCCTCAATTTGTTTTGAATCAATAAAAATCAGAGTATTTTTTTTCGTCTGCCCAACTAATTTATAATTGGTATTTTTTGTTTTGCGATAAATTCGATACCCATCAATATTTTTGGTCGGTGATGCTGACCAAGAAAGTGAGACTTGAGGATTGTCTTCGAATGAACCGAAAGCTGCTAAATTTTTCATTGGTTTTAAATCAGAAGAGACCTTGTCAGAGGGTGAAGAACCAATAGTAGCCGGAGATGGTGGGATTGTAATTTTGGGAGTTTGGGTGGACGATTCGGCTGGTGTTTCAACAGCTGGCGTGGTCGTTTTTTCCAATTCATAAACATGAACTTGATAAGGCGTGAAAGTATCACTAAAAGTATTTCCACTCATCTGAGAACTTCTATTTTCAAATAACACCCTGATTTTATAATTTTCAACCGGTAAAGTAAAAGTAATTTTATTAATTTTTTCATTGCTATCATTGGCGGCAATTAAATAAAACTTACTTCCTTTCTCGCGAAAGATGAAATGAATTTTATTATTAGAACTTTTAACCCGACCCTCAATTGGCGGCAAATTCAACAAAGGCATCACAATTGGTTTTATTTCATTTTTTACCAATGGCGCCAGCACCGTGTCTATCCAATTTTGATTAGCTCGATAATGCGTCCAAAATAAAACCCGCTTGGCGCCATGAATATATGCCGTATAAACCATATATCGTTCTTCATTAAGGGTGGGCAATCTACGCGTCAGTTGACCATCGCCAAATCCTTGTGCCACAAACGCTGAGTAAGGTTTAGAATTTGCTTTTGAAAAATTGCTTAAGTTCTCGACAAGTGATGGAATTCGTCCAAAATTAATCCTGGGATCGAATTCCTCGTAGCCATCCCAAATAGGATAATCGTCATGCATCCCAATATCAAAAGAGTCTTTATAATTTCCCCAAACTCCTTTAACAGAAAAAGTCATAAAAATTGGTTTTGTTGATATTTGCTTGACAGCATCAAAAGCTATTTTTAATTTTTGAGGAGTCACATTCGCATCATTTTCTGGTTCATCAAAAAGATACCAACCAATCACCTCGGCACGAGAATTATATCTTTGGACCATATTTTTTATTTCGCTTACATTCTCGCTTGTTATCCAATCCTTATTAATTGGCAGAACCATCTTTAAGTTTGCATTTCTTGCCGTAGATAAATAGGTATCAGAAAAAGTATAAGGTAAAATAACATCAATTCCTTCAGATTTAATTTTTGCTAATTTATCACCTTCACCACTATTTGAATACCAACCGACAAATCCGCAATCTAAGGGGCAATTATCAAAATTTTCTCCGGTTTCACAAACAAAATTGCCGCAGGTTGTGCCTTTGATAATGGAATCTGCGACTATTTTTAATTGATCCCGCTTCCAAATTAAACCAACTGCCATTAAAAATAAAAGTAAGACCCAAAAACCAATAATTATAACTTTTTTCTTTTGCATGCCCCCACTTTTTTAGCGCTATTTTTAGGATGAATTCCTATCTTTATTATATAAAATTTTAGACCCAAAACAAGTCGATTTTCGCAAATGCCTCTTTTTTTGTAGTATAATATAGGTATAAGATAATAATAGACCCCTCAACTGCGTTCCTTCAAGTGAGTTCGGGACAAGTCGGGGTAATCTCTCGATATAGCTCGAGATAAACCCCTCGAGCAAGCTCGGGACAAGTCGAGATAAACCCCTCGACGAAGCTCGGGGTAAAGGAGTGTGGATGAATAAAAAATTACCAATAGTTGCGATTATTGTTTTAGTTATCTTTGGTTTAGCCACTGGTGGTTATTTCGTTTGGGTAAAATATTTTACCCAAAAAGCCGTCAAAACTGAAGATACCAAAAAACTTAATTTAGAACCGGAAAAAGTCAAAACTCATCTTTCAAAAGTAGCCGATACCCAAGGGGCTTATTGGATGCGGGGCGGTTTTGATTTGTCGTGGAATGAAGCTGAAAAAACAAAAGGCCAATTAGATTGGACCGCAACTGATGAAATGGTTAAACAATTTAATGAGCAAGAAATTTATTTAATTCCCATTGTCAAGCCTTTCGCCAATTGGGATCAAAATACTTGCCATCCAGAATCTAAATATGAGGCTGAATATGATTCGGCAAAAGGCGGAAATATTAAAGTTGGCAAACCCTGCGATATGCAGGCATATGCTGATTTTTTGGCAAAAGCCGTCGAGCGCTATGATGGTGATAATCAAGATGATATGCCAGGATTAACCCTGCCAATAAAATATTGGGAGATAATGAATGAGCCGGAAATGCAGGGCGGTTCAACCGGCGGTATGGGCGAAGAATTAAAATTTTTTGTCGGCACCCCGCAGGAATATTTAGAAATATTAAAAATTTCATATCAAACAATCAAAAAGGCTGATTCAGATGCGAAAGTTTTACCGGCAGGTATGGCAGGAATGCAGCAAAATTTTCAAGACTTTTGGGATCCAGTATTTGCAGCCGGCGGCGGAGATTATTTCGACATTGCTAATATTCATACCATCAACACTAATTTCAAAAGAGAAGATATGTATGTAATTAAATTTAAAAAATACTTAGAAAAATATGGTTTAGACGATAAACCAATTTTTATTACCGAAGTACAATTTGGCAATTTAGCTCAAAAACCAACAAATCTAAAAGATTTTGAGATTTTAATAGTTAAAAGCACCGCATTTTCTTTAGCATTAGGTGCTGATAAACTCTTTTACATTGATAATTGGATGTTTTGGGATACAATTAAAAATAACAATAAAGAAGAAAAAAAGAACAGGCCAAAAGTCGATCCAAAGGCTTTAACCAGCTCAACTCACCAAGTTTATCTTAATTTAGTAAATCTTTTGAATAATTTTGACCAAATTGATTGTGTCCAAAATAAATATTTTGAAAATCCCCAAGAAAATGATGGTGTGACTTCGAATATTTTCCAATGCAAATTCATCTCAAAATCAAAAACCATTTATGTTTTGTGGGGGGAAGAAAAAGTTCCCTCAGAGATTTCAGGAAGAATAAAAGTGACTAATATTTATGGAAAAAGTCAAGAAATTTCAGCAAATGACTTAATACTCGGTGATGAACCTATTTTTGTCGAAATCCTTTAATTTATGTTTTTTTAATCCTTCGAAATAAATTCTCTTACCCTCAAGAAATATAATAAAAATTAATTAGATTTTTTTGATTTTGATATATACATTTCAAGTTCTAAAAACGCCTCTTTTTTGTAGTATAATATAGATATATAAATAAAAGCAGGTTTATCCGACAACTTGCGGAATAAGAGAGGAAATGAATAAAAAAGTCTTAGTTATCATTTTATTAGCTGCAATTTTAGTAATTTCTGGTTTAGTAATAGCTGGTTATTTCACCTTCAAACATTTTTATAAAAATGTTTCTGAAGAACGAAAAACAGACACCAACGATCAGTCCACAAAACCCACCTCTTCTCAAGCTAATTATCCTTATACTTTAATAGCTTATACTGGAGAGGTTTTTGGCGCCAAAGTACCCCAAGGTTGGACCGTCACAAGCAATGAAAGCGGCGTGGATATTATGGATCCTAATGATAATAATACCGGCGCTTCTGGCGCAGTCGCAGTAGGTTGGTTTGGTTATCAAACGCCAGATGGTTTTATTGATTTTATGCTTAATGCGATTGGTGCGACCGCAGTTAGTTATGAAAATGAGTCGTCTCAAGAAACTATTACCGACCCCATTTCTGGTTTAAAATGGGTGATGAAAACTAAAACTTTCACTTTTAACAACAAAAATGGTGTTAAAATTAAAGCTAAGGCCTCGGCTGGAGTATTAAATGGTTACGGCCAATTTATGGGCATGATTACCGCTTTCCAAACCACCCCTGATAAATGGTCAAAATGGGCGCCAACCTTGGAAAGAATTGCCAAATCTATCACTATTATTAATCCCTCAAAAGCTGGCGGAATTGATAAAGTCAAATTACCAACTGCGGCTGATTTGGCTAATGATTCTTCGCCGATTATGGAATCATGGGAATATCGAAACAGAGTTCAAGATCGTACTTCCCATGAATTTTCTGACGCAATTATGGGGCAAGAAACTGATTTAGTTTCACCTGCAACTGGACAAAGTTATACCAGACCTTTATCATCTTATGACCCGACGATTGGCGGATATCGCAATCCAGATAATTCTTCAGAAATTTTAGTTGATCCTTATGCAAAATAAAAATTAATTATAAAGCCATCGACTATGCTCCCTCAAGTAAGTTTAGGACAAGTCGGGGTAATCTCTCGACACAGCTCGAGATAAGCCCCTCGACGAAGCTCGGGGTAAAGGAGTTTAAAATGGCGAAAAAAGATTTAGAAAAAAACCAGAAATGGCATCATCATCAGGGGATGTTGGGTGGCGGCTATTTTTTAGGAATGATTGGCGCTGCCGTTTATTTTGTCCAACAAACCAGCGGTTTTTGGCCTGGAGTTTCGGGAGTTTTAAAAGCCTTGGTCTGGCCGGCATTTTTAATCCATCGAATTTTTGAATTATTAATGATGTAAAATTCTAAAAAATTATGAGAACAAAACTAAAAAAATGGTCAAAAAAGGTAACTGAGCATAGCATCGCTTTAGATTTAGAATCAAATGTTTTTACTTGGAAAAGCCCCAAAAAAATTGCGCTCTCGCTTAAAAATTCAGCTGAAAAGAGCACCCGCCGTAAAGCCTCACCTTTCCAATCCGCGATGTCAATGTTAAATTTTTATATTAACCGCGCGGGCACAAATTTGAATTCCACGCAGAAAAAAATTTTAGAAAATGCTAAAATAGAATTAAGAAAATTATTTAAAATTAAAAGTAAAAAATGACAATTTTCTTATCTTTACTAATTGGATATTTACTCGGATCTATTTCGCCAGCTTTTATCTTAGGCAAAATTCTTAAGGGGATTGATATTCGAGAACACGGCACCAAAAATGCCGGCACCACCAACGTCAAAAGAACTTTGGGAATTGGCCCGGCCACCATCACCGCTATTTATGATCTTGGCAAAGGCTTGTTGGCAATGTGGATCGCCTCATTATTGGGTGCGAGTCCAATAATTATATATGCGGCTGGTTTCGCGGCTGTCTTTGGCCATATTTTTCCGTTTTATTTAAAGTTTCGTGGCGGTCAAGGTTCAGCGACAGCCTTGGCGATTTTATTTTATAATTTATCGATTCTGCTGCGCCAAAATTTAATGCCCATTTCTGATATTTTAGCGTTGGCAGTTTTGGTTTTGGGCATATTATATATTACCCAACAAGGAGAAATGATTGGCTTTGTGGCTTTGCCTGGCTTTGCATATTTTATGTTTAAAAATTATCCAGTTAATATTATCACCATTACCTCGGCAATAGTTTTGGCATTACTTTTTACCAATGTTGTTCGTGAAATTATCAGACAAAAATTATATACCCTAAAACCAGCTTTCCATAAAAAAGTAAAATTATGGCGCCTTGTCAGCAGGCCCCTTGCGATAGTTTTTCCTTTACTCCTATATTATACAGATAAAAAAGTGACACTTTTGGTTCTGGGTCCAATTTTATTAATCTCAATTATTGCAGATCTAATACGCTTGCTCAACAAAAAAGCAAATTTATTTTTTCTCATTACTAAACCTGGAATTTATAAAGAAAAAGAAGCCCGCAGATTTTCTTCTATTACTCTTTTCTTGATGGCTTCTTTTTTGATAATTTTGATTTTTCCAACCCCGATTGCAGTTTTGGCGACTGTATTTCTAATTTTTGGCGACATGTTTTCCAAATTTTTCGGAATTCAATACGGCCGAACTAATTTTTTTGGAAAAACTCTTGAAGGTTCAGTGGCATATTTTGTGGTTTGCTTTTGTGCTGGTTTTTTCCTCTTAGATTATTTTCCTAATCTGAGCCTTTTTATGATATTGGCAGGGTCAATTGTCGCGGCCATTATTGAGGTCTTGCCGCTCGGAGTTGATGATAACTTATCCACTGGTGTGATCTCGGCTGCGGCAATGTTTTTTATCCAACAAATTTCATAAGATTTAAGACGATGATTTTAACCAAGGCCGATTAGGATGACGCCTTAGAATATAGTCATAGAGGTCGGTTATTTTTTGTGTCTTTTCGTCCAACAAAGGTGTTCCACCAGCATAAATCGTGTCCGCAGGATCTCCATACCGATTTAAATTATTAGTTTTAATCCATCCTTGAATTTTAGTTTTTTCAGTGGTGGATAAAACCTTGTAATCACGAACACCCTCGAGGCTATATGCTAAACTATTGGATTCCATTTCAAAGATAACTTTATCAAATTGGCGCCAAACAAATAATCCCATTGGCAGAATAAATAAAACTACAAACATAAATGCTAAAATAGTTGAAATTTTATACTCGAAAAAATTATAAGTGTTCATTTTTTAGGCAGGCAATTTTGAACCTATATATTTTATAAATTCCGCGAGACGATGCGAATATCCCATTTCATTGTCATACCAGGACAAGACACGCACTAAGTCGCCGTCGATCACTTGCGTGGAAGCTAAATCAATAATTGAGCCGGCAGGATTGCCTTTAAAATCTACTGAAACCAAGGGTTCTTCGCAAACCTGCAAACTCCCCATCCAGTCCACATTTTTTGCCGCGGTACGAAATGCTTCATTAATTTCTTCGATGGTGGTTTTTTTCTCCACGAGAGCAACAAAGTCTACCACGGAAACGGTTGGGGTTGGCACGCGCAAAGATACCCCGTCCATTTTATCTTTAAGCTGAGGCAATACTAAAGCTGCGGCCGTGGTGGCACCAGTGGTGGTGGGAATAATTGATTGTAGGGCAGAGCGAGCGCGCCTTAAATCTTTATGCGGCGCATCCTGAAGCCGCTGATCCATCGTAGATGAATGAATCGTATTCATTGAGGCTTTAATAATTTTAAAGTTATCATCTAAAACTTTTGCCACCGGAACTAAACAATTAGTAGTACAAGATGCCATCGAAACGATTTTATCAGTTCCCGGATCAAAATCTTGGTGGTTAGCGCCCAAAACAAAAGTTTTAATTTTTTCCGAATCTTTAGATGGGGCTGAAATCACCACTAATTTAGCGCCAGCTTTTAGGTGGGCAGAAGCTGAATTATAATCTAAAAATATTCCCGTAGATTCAACCACCACATCAATGCCTAATTTTCCCCACGGCAAATTAGCCGGATCCTTTTCGGCTGAAACTTTAATCTCTTTTCCGTCAACCACCAGTTGGTTATTCTTAACTTCGATTTTACCTTCAAATTCGCCATAAGTTGAGTCAAATTTAGCCAAATGCGCTAAAGTTGGCAAATCCACCAAATCATTTATCGCTGAAATTTCTAAGCCACTTTTATAGATGGCACGAAAAAAAGTTCTGCCGATTCGGCCAAAACCATTAATTGCAATTTTTGTCATTTAATCTCCTTTACCCCGAGCGTAGTCGAGGGGTTTATCCCGACTTGTCTCAAACTCACTTGAGGGAGCAAAGTCGAGGGATTATTCTATTTATTTATAAATGTTTTGGAATATGAGCAATAATGCCATTTTTGGCACCAATTTTTTTAATCACTGAGCGGGCATTAGTAATCCCTAATTTTAAGGCAAATTTAATTTTTTCACGTCGAATCATACCAGCCACAAAAGCTGAAGCGAAAGCATCGCCGGCCCCAGTTGAGTCTTGGATATTTTTAACCGGTTTAGTGGGGATTCTAAAAAATGAATTTTCATCCGCCGCAATCACCCCTTTGGCACCCAAAGTTATCACCGCAATATCTGCTAAGGATTTTAATTTTTTGAAAATTTTAGTTTGAGCGGTTTGTCCTGTTAATTTTTGCGCTTCTTCGAGGTTCATAATTAATATTTCCAGATGTTTGAGGATTTTTGTAAATTTTTGTCCTTGTTCAATCTCTTTTGACCCGGGATTTAAAGCCACCTTAATATTGTGAATAGCCGCATAATTTAAAATTTCTTTCAAGAGCGTTAAATTTCCGCCCAAAGAGCTGATGTAAAACCATTTTGCCTCGTGAAGTTTTGCCAGCTTCACATCAGAAGCTTTTAAATTAATTTCGGCTCCCCGAAAAATTAAAATAGTTTTTTCGGTATTGGGTTTTAGACAAATGACCGAAAAAGCAGTTTTAGTTTTAGGATCTTCTTCAATTAAATTAGTAGCGACATTAAATTTTTTTAAGGTTTTTATCACTTGAGCGCCAGCCGCATCTTTACCAACTCTGCCCCAAAAACCGACCTTAAAACCTAGTTTTGCAAAGGTGCAAGCGGCATTTGTGCCGCCGCCGCCAACTTCAAATAAGGAATTTTGAAATTCAACTTTTTCACCAAATTCCAAATGATCATGCGCTTGAATAATTTTTTTTCGGTCATGATGAGATAAATTGTCAGCCAACAAATAAATATCTTGTGAAGCCCCTCCGATGGTAATAATTTCGTTCATCTTCCCCCAACCCATATTTCTAGTTTATGATACTGCTTTGTCGCGGCTGCCGATTAATTCAATTTTTTTTTCTACCACCGCTTCAACCGCGCTCGCCGCCGAACCCAACATTTCTCTTGGGTCAATGTTTTGCTGATGGGTTTTTAAAAATTCCACAATATTTTTAGAAAAAGCAATTTTAATATCAGTATCAATATTGATTTTGCATATTCCCAGCGAAATCGCTTTTTTCATCTCGGCTTCTGGCGTGCTCGAAGCACCATGAAGCACTAAAGGCACGGAAACTTTGTCGCGAATTTGTGAAAGGCGATTAAAATCTAATTTTTCTTCAGGCAAAGGAATACCGTGGGCATTGCCAATTGCAATCGCCAAACCATCAATCTCGGTTGTTTTGACAAATTCTTCGGCTTTTTCCGGGTCAGTTAAAAATTGATTAATACCGACTTGATATTTATCAGGCGTCGCCAGCGCACCCAATTCTGCTTCAACGGTGACATTTTCACGATGTGCAAGTTTTACTACCCGGCTAGTTAAGCTGATGTTTTCTTCAAAAGAAAGGCTTGAGGCATCAATCATCACTGAAGTATAGCCAGTTTGGATTGCTTTTTGGCACAAATCAAAACTTTTGGCATGATCTAAGTGCATTACCACTGGAATTTTAACCTGTTCAGCCTCATTTTTAATAATGTCTGCCAGTTGTTCAAGTCCAGCAAAGCTGATCGCTTTTTCGGAAGTAGCGACAATCACCGGCGAATTAAGCTTTGCCGCCGCCATCACAATTGCTTTAGTGATTTCTAAATCAGAAGTATTAAAATGACCAATAGCATAGCCTGATTTTTGGGCATTATTTAAGAGCTGTTTTGAACCTGTAAGCATTTTTGTCCTTTCTTCTAACTTAATATAATTTGTTTGAAAAATCAACTTAATTTTTCCTTTAATCTTAAAAAGTGGTAAAATTAAAGAAGGAGGATGTATGAGCAGGCGAATCGAAAAAATCAATGAATTACTCCAGCAAGAATTATCAAAATTAATTCTCATTGAGGAAAAAAATTTATCACCAAATTGCATTATAACTGTAATGGAAGTCGAAACTGCCGAGGATTTAAAAACTGCCAAAGTCTGGGCGAGTGTTTTAGATGGGGTGAAAAAATCAACACAATCTGAAAAAATTATTAAAAAATTACAGCATTTATCATTCCAATTTCAAAAAGAATTAAGCCGAAAATTAACCCTGAAATTTATCCCAAAATTAACTTTTAAATTAGACACCACCGGCGAAAGAGCACAAAAAATTGATAAAATTTTAAACGAAATAAAATAAACTCAATCAATCTTGAAAAAAATTAAATTTAAGGTTAAAATAGATTAAGTTAGAGGAGGCGGGTTGCTCTTTAAAGCATATTTGTGGGGAATCGCAATTGTGGCAATTTTGTCTTGGTCAGCCTTAGCCATTATTGTGATTAATGTTGATCCATTTGTGGCGGATTTGAGAATCTTGGTGGCTTTTTTTGTTAGCTTATTTTTAGGCTTAACCCTTGCGATCACTTTTATGGGTTATCTGATTCGGGTAAAACTTTCCCGCAAAGAAGTGGTTTTTGCCCATCTAGGTATTGCCTTTCGCCAAGCCGCCCTAATTTCTTTAGCTGGGGTTGGAATTTTAATTTTATCTTCTTTTAGCGTTTTAACCTGGTGGACGGCAATTTTGCTCGTTGCCGCGGTGCTATTGCTGGAATTATTCTCAAAAACGAAATAATAATCTCAAGGATTAAATGAGTATTCATCCAATTCGACAATTTTTACAAAAATCGGTTCAGGTTTTTTCTGATCTTGGTTTTGAAGTCTATCAAGGTCCGGAGATTGAATCCGAATGGTATAATTTTGATTCTTTGCGCATGTTTGCCGATCATCCAGCCAGAGATATACAAGATACTTTTTGGTTGCGTGATGGTCGCGTTCTGCGAACTCACACTTCCGCCGCTCAAGTTAGATTAATGGAAAATCTTAAGCCGCCAGTTCGAATTTTGGTGCCGGGTCGGGTTTTTCGCCACGAAGCGATCGATGCTACCCATGAAGCCAATTTCTACCAATTGGAAGGTTTTGCCATTGATAAAAATATCAACATGGCAGATTTAATTGGCACTTTGGATTATTTTATGCGCAAAATGTATGGAAAAGAAATTAAAACTCGGGTTCGGCCAGGTTATTTTCCTTTTACCGAGCCTTCAATGGAAATGGATATTATGACTTCAAATTCAAAAGAATGGCGAGAAATTTTGGGATCAGGCATGATTCACCCCGGCGTTCTTAAAAATATGTTGAAAGGAAATGAAACTGAAGCTGGTCCGCCAGCTGGTGGATGGCAAGGTTTCGCTTTTGGGATGGGTTTAGACCGTTTGATGATGGTGGCTTTTGGGGTTGATGATATTCGCCAATCATACTCAGGTGATTTAAGATTTTTAAAACAATTTGGGGGCTAAAATGGCTGAAATTGAATCTGGCCACCCAGAAGCGTCAAAACAATTTACAGATTTACCAGAATTTCAAGCAGAAATCGAACGATTAAAAATTGAGGAAAAAGAAGCCGGAAAAACAGTTCATTTGCTTGAAACTAAAGATCGTCCAGAAATTATTCCAGCTAATTTAACCGAAGAAGATATGCAAGCCTTTAATGATTTATTGGCCGAAAGATATGATCCGGAAAAATTTAACGAGTATCGGCACAACATCGCTTTACATTTTCAACAAGACCGTTCTGATTTAAAAACAAAAAACCGGCTTGATTTTGTTGCCTTTTTAGCAAATAAATGGATGTCAATATTAAATAAAAAATCCTAAAAAGATAAAAGTAAGATGAAAATTCCCGTTGATTGGTTGAAAGAATTTGTCAAAATTGACTTAAAACCCGAAGAAATTGCGGAAAAATTAACGATGGTCGGTTTTTTGGTGGAAAAAATTGAAGATGGCGTTTTGGAAGTCGAAAACTTAGCGAATCGTGGGGATTGTTTGTCCATTTTAGGAATTTCCAGGGAATTAGCCGCTATCACTGGGCAAAAAATTAACCTACCTCAAAATAATTTAAAAATTGAATCATTGGATTTGCCGCTTGAAATTAATATTGCGCAGCCGAAATCTACCCCAAAATATAGCTATCGGTTGATTTCTAATTTAAAAATTGGGTCATCCCCAGATTGGTTAGTAAAAAGATTAGAGCAAATGGGAGGCCGGTCTGTTAATAATATTGTTGACGTCACCAATTATGTGATGTTAGCTGTAGGACAACCTTTGCACGCTTTTGATTATGATAAAATTGAGCCTAAAATAATCTCGATTCGGAATTCAGAAGATTCAGAAAAAATTACCACCTTGGATGGGACTGAGCATAAATTAGCCCCAGAAACGCTCGTAATTGAGAATAACGGCCGTTTAATTGATCTTGCAGGGATTATGGGTGGGGAAAATTCACAGGTTTCTCATGAGACCGGCACAATTATTTTACAGGCAGCAATTTTTGATCCTGTCCAAGTCCGCCGCAGCTCAAAAAAATTAAATTTTTCCACTGACGCCTCATACCGATATGAAAGGGGAGTGGATTTTGAATTTACGCAATATGTCTTAGATTTCGCCACCAACTTAATCTTGAAATTATCAAAAAATGCCAAAGCTGGCGAAATTGTCGATTTAGTTTTGGAAAAAGAAAAACCAATTGAATTAGACTTATCTGTCGAGAAAATCAATCACCTTTTAGGGACAAATTTATCCAAAGAAGTAATGGAAAAAATTTTGAAAAATTTGGGATTCAAAATCGGCAATAAAATTACAGTTCCGTCCTGGCGCCACGATATTTATTGCTGGCAAGATTTAGCCGAAGAAATTGCCAGAATTTCCGGATATGTAAATATTAAAATGAGTTATTTAAAACCCAAACCTCAACGGACGAATTTGGAATTTAATATTGAACAAAAAACAGCTTCAATCATATCCTCGTTGGGATTTGTCGAAACTTTAAGTTATTCATTTGTTTCAGAAAAAGATTTGCAGAATTTTGGACAAAATCCAGCTAATGTTTTGGAAGTCACCAATCCAATTTCAAAAGAATATCAGTATTTGCGGCCTAATCTAAAAATTTCCGTCATTAAACAAATTGCCAAAAATCCCTGGGCGCCCGAGGTCAAATTATTTGAAATTGGGAATGTTTTTAATAAAAAATCTTCAAAAACGGAATTATTAATCGCCTCCACTCAAAAAAAATTAAAAACCGAAGAAATTATCTCAAATCTTAAAACCGGGTTAGGGATTAAGAATATTGAATATCAGGAAGAGGCGATTGAAGCGCGACTTTTAGGTTTATATAAAATTCGCCGTCCGGTGCGGATTATTTCAATTAATTTTAATCAAATCAATAAAGTCGCCAAGCCTATTAAGATTGAATACCAATTACCAGAAATGTCCCAAAAATATCAACCAATTTCTAAATTTCCACCCACCATTCGCGATTTAGCCTTTATCATCGATGCTAATATTTTGGCAGATGAGGTTTTAAAAACTATTAAAGTAATTGATCCGAAAATATTTTTAGTCGAAATTTTTGACGAATTTGCCTCTGATAAATTTGGAAAAGGCAAAAAAAATCTTGCTTTTCATATCTGGCTACAAGATTTACATAAAAACTTGAATCCAAATGAAGTTGATAATATAGTTGAAAAAATTAGCAATCTCATACAGAAAAAATATCAGGCAAAAATTAGAAATTTCTAAGGAGTAAAATGACTCAACAATCAAAATCATCAACCAAATTAGAAACTCGAATTGAAATTATCAAATGCCCAGATTTAATTAACAAAGAAGTTCAATTATCAGGTTGGGTCCATTCCCGCCGCGATCACGGCCAGATAATTTTTATTGATTTGCGGGACCGATCTGGAATTGTGCAATTAGTTTTTTCTAAAGATTTAAGCCCTAAAGCTTATCTGCTTGCTCAAAAATTAACTGCCGAAGACGTAATTTCAATTACCGGCCAAGTTTCTGCCAGACCTGAAAAAATGGTCAATTTAGAAATTCCCACCGGTAAAATTGAAATTTCAGTTAAAGAATTAGAAATTTTAAACAAAGCTGCCAATTTACCCTTTGATCCAACACAAGACACCCAAAAAATTAATGAAGAAACCAGGCTAAAGTATCGTTATTTAGATTTACGGAATGAACGCCTCAAAAATAATCTCGAAAAAAGGCATCAAGCAATTTTATTTATCAGAAATTGGTTAGCCAAACACGATTTTTGGGAAATCGAAACCGCAATTTTAACTAAATCCACTCCAGAAGGTGCCCGCGATTATTTAGTGCCTTCGCGCCAACAACCAGGCAAATTTTATGCCTTACCACAATCCCCTCAGCAATATAAACAATTATTGCAGGTGGCTGGTATTGAAAAATATTTTCAGATCGCACGTTGTTTTCGCGATGAAGACCCCAGAGCTGATCGCCAGCCCGAATTTACTCAGTTGGATTTGGAAATGAGTTTTGTTAAGGCTGAGGATGTGATGCAAATCACCGAAGAACTTTTTATAGAATTGGTTGAAAGAGTTTTCCCAAAAAAGAAAATCAGCCAAAAACCATTTCCGAAATTAACTTATGACGAAGCGATCAAAAAACACAAAACCGACAAACCAGATTTAAGAAAAGATCCCAAAAATCCCCACGAATTAGCTTTTGCCTGGATTACAAATTGGCCATATTTTGAAAAAACCGAAAATGGTTTTGAACCGCACCACCATATTTTTACTTCGCCAACCCAAGAAACTGTCAAATATTTAGATTCAGATTTATCGAAAGTCAAATCTTCCCAATATGATTTAGTTTTAAATGGCTATGAAGTGGGTGGCGGTTCGATTCGAATTACCAACCCCGAAATTCAAAAAAAGATTTTTAAGGTGGTAGGGATTTTGGAAAAAGATGCCGAAAATAAATTCGGGCACATGTTAAAAGCCTTTACTTTTGGCGCGCCCCCGCATGGCGGTATTGCCCCGGGCTTAGATCGAATTATTGCAATTTTACAAAATGAAGATAATATTCGCGAAGTCATCGCCTTTCCTAAAACCGGTGATGGCCGTGATCCTTTAATGTCTTCGCCCTCTGAAGTGGCAAACGAGCAATTAAAAGAACTCAAAATTCAAATTAAAAAATAAAAAAAGCTTGGCAGGGGTTTTAGGAATTAATATTAAAATGGAGATAACCCAATTACCAAGCTTAGATTTTGGATAAAGTAGATTTAGTGTTTGTGCTACACCCTGATAAAAGTAGGTGGTGATTCAATTAAATGAAAACGGCTCACAAATGATTGAACGCCACAAATATCAGTATAAGATTTAGGGAATGGGCTATTTTCTGAAATCGGACAGGTATAACGGTATGCTACTAAATTATTAATTACTCTGGTTACGACCACTTCCGTATTATCAGAATTTCGACGAAATTTTTCATTGAGACGAGGTACTCTTGGGCTGTCCATGATGGTTTATGCCTCCTCAGTATCTCGAAATAAATCTTCCTGACATTCACCAATATACGTAGTCGAAGCTGCGGCAGCTCTTAGTGAGCGGGCATGGATTAATCTCATTGGATTATTCGAATAAGCCTTTCGAGCTTTTTCTTCAATTTCGCGAATTTCTTCAGGTGTTCGCCTGATAACTCGTAAAGTTTTTCGTGATTTAACGTTCTGCGAAGCCTCAAGTTCTTTACTTCGCAATATTACTAATTGTTCCTCGGTTAAATCACGATGATGAGAGGGATATTTTAACAAATGAGAAAATCTTGGCGTCTTTTTACGGTGTGTTTTTTTTGCCACGCTCATCAGCTCCCTGAGAGGAGTCAAAACCCATCGTTTAAATTATATCTAAAAAACAGGTAAAAGTCAAAAATTTGCATTATTTGAAATTTAATTTTATGATAGGTATAGATTAGAAAAAAAAGAGGGGAATTCAATGATTAAAAAAATCAGCCTGTTTTTTATCGCTTTAATTACTTTATTTTTGCCTCAAACGGCTTTGGCAGATGGTGGAGTTTTTCCGCCCCCAGACAAATATGTCACCGAAACTGATCAAAAAGCCATTATCGCCTTCGAAAACAATTTAGAAACCCTAATTTTGTCCGTCAACTTTAAGGGTGATCCTGAGGATTTTGGCTGGGTAATTCCTATTCCTTCAAAGCCCGAAATTACCAAATCCCAAGATAATTTATTTCAAGCCTTATCAGATTTAACACAACCTATCACCACCCAAACCCCGACAATGTCCAATGGTTTTAATTTATTAGATAAAGCGACTACGGCCGAGACCCATGTTAGTATTGTCGAAACGCAAGAAATTGAAAATTATGATATTACTACTATTACTGCCAATGATTCCAAAGCCTTGGCCAAATGGCTCGCCGATAATAAATACCAGGTTCCCGAAACAGCTTCCGGAATATTTGAAGATTATGTGCAAAAATCATGGTATTTTATTTGTATCAAATTGGATTTATCCAAAACCACCGCCGCGGCCAAGGACCAATTAAAAAGTGGCCACGCCACCCCCTTAAAAATTCAGTTTGAATCAAAACAAATTATTTTTCCTTTAAAACTAACCTCGATTTTATCCGAATATGAAGAATTATCTCCGGATGCCAAAAATGAGGTTAAGGGTTTAACGCGTTTGCCCCAAATTTCCATCATGCTATATGTTTTAGCAGATGGCAAAAAAACGGCTCCGGGCTTTACCACCCAATTTGCTAAATGGTTGCGAAGAAATGAAATTCAAGATTTATCCCAAGATACCGAAGGCTCGAGTTGGTATCAGCCAAAAGCTCCAAAACTATATTTGACAAAATTATACCGTTCCATGAGTACGGCGCAAATGACTGACGATTTAGTAATTTCATCAGTCAGCAATAATGAAACTGTCGGGACATCGGCAAACAATTTGTGGCTGGACATTATTACTGCCGTGGTGGTTTTTGCCTTGTCGTTAGTGATTATTATTTTATCGCCGCTAGGTTTGTTGTATTTTATTTTTGCCTTGGTTCAGTTTTTCTCAAAATCCAAAACCGCTCATATTGTCGCCTGGATATTTCAATCTTTATTAATTTTATTAACATTGTTGGTGGGTTTGGTTGTATCTTTAGTGGTATCGGATAATTTTAAAAATAATGTTGCCATTGACTCAATTGGGTATAATTATCGCTTTGATTGGTCTGGAGTTGGCGTTTTAACAGCTATTGTGATGGTGATAGCCTGCCAAACTGTAGTTTTATTTTATCAGCGTCGACATCACCAAACCTTGATCCAGACCAAAAACGATAATCCCGAGAACAAAGCTGACGAAATGTTTGAAGGCGAAAAGCAGGAAAAATAAAAAATGGTTTCAAATTTTATTTTAGCAGTTACAATTTTAGCTGAAATTTTTGGTATTGTTCATCCCACCCAAAAGCTCTCGACCGAAATCGGTGAAAATTCTGTTTTTGTCAAATCGACTCCGGGACAGGTTTTAGGAGAAAGCTCTAAAGATTCACAACTTCCCCAAATAGCGCTTTCGCAGATTAATCCCTTGCCTCAGCCAATCCAAAAAAATCAATTTTCAACCAGGGCACGCTCAGCCTTAGTTTTAGATATGAATTCAAATAAAATTTTGTATCAAAAAAATGCCAATTTATCACAACCCATAGCTTCAATTACGAAATTAATGACCGCGGTGGTGATTTTAGATAATTTTAATGTTAATGAAACCGTGGATATTTCTGCCCATTCAGCTTTTCAGGTCGGTTCAAAAGCCCATTTATTACCCGGTGAACAAGTTTCCGCTTTAGAATTAATTAAAGCCATACTCATTGTCTCCGGCAATGACGCCGCCGCCGCCTTAGAAGAGCATTATGGTCAAGAAAAATTAGTCGCCACCATGAACGAAAAAGCCCAGTTTTTGGGCATGACAAATTCAAAATTTGCCGATGCGACCGGTTTAGATTCGGGTAATATTTCAAATGCGAATGATTTGGTTTTGCTGACTAGGTATGCGATGAAAAATAAAATCATTGTTGATGCTGTTATCACTAGGGAATATATTGTTGTGGCAAAAAATGGCCAAACTCAACATCTTATTCATACTACCAATCGTTTATTAAACCAATATCCAGATATTATTGGTGTAAAAACTGGTTTTACAAATGAAGCTGGCAATTGTTTAATTGCCGTTGCAAAACAAAACAAACATCAAATTGTCTCAATAGTGCTCGGCGTTGATAATTACGACTTGCGGTTTTCAGAATCGCGAGATCTTTTGGACTCAGCCTTTTCCGGTTTCAAATGGTAATTATAAATTAAAAAACCTTGCTTACAAACCAGCCGATCATGATGGCGGCTAAGGCAAATTTTAATATTGAGCCGAAAATAATTCCAAAAATTGCACCTACACCAGCCTTAACAGCTCCTTCAATTTTTTTATGGGAAAATATCATTTCAAAAAGAATTGTGCCTATAAATGCTCCGCCTATGATACCGACCAAGCCACCAATAAAAATCCCCACAATTGCTCCCACGATTGCGCCAAGAATGCCCATAAAATCTGCTTTGCCGCTTTTGGCACCTAAAATAGCTCCCAACCAATCAAATAATAAACCAAATAGGGTCAAAGCCAGAAAAATTATAATAAAAATTAAGTTTGTTTTTTCAAAACCAGTCCAAATCGAATATATGAGTGCGCCCAAAAAAACAAAAATTAAATCAGGCAATCCTGGCACCAAAATTCCCGCCAGTCCGACCAGCATTACAATTAAAGCAACAATAAATGGCGCTAAATCGGTCATTTTTTTGATTCCTTTGGCCATTTATCAATGGCATTTTGGGCAGCTTTTACTTGGGCTAATTGTTTAGATGATCCTTGTCCAAGACCTGCCTCTTTGTTGCCTAAAAATACGGTCATCGTGAAAATTTTCGCATGGTCGGGACCGGTTTCCTTCAAAACCTCATAGGTTGGCGTCACGCCCAATTCATCTTGGGCTTTTTCTTGTAACTGAGTCTTAGGGTCAATATAAATCTTTTTTTCAATAATTTCCGGCAAATCGCTTAAAAGGTGTTTTTCGAGAAATTTTTTTACCTTTTCGTAGCCTTTTTCTAAATATAAAGCGCCGATTAACGCCTCAAAAGCATTCGCTAGCAATAAATCTTTTTCACGGCCACCCATTTTTTCTTCCCCGCGGGATAAATACAAAAATTTTCCCATCTCAAATTTTATGGCAACTTTAGACAGGCTTGGTCCGCAAACCAAAGCCGAACGCCAGCCAGTTAATTCGCCTTCGGGATTTTGATAATTTTTAAACATATTTTCCGTCACCACTAATTCCAAAACCGCATCACCTAAAAATTCGAGCCTTTCATTTGACTCTAAAGTTAATTTCGGATTTTCATTCAAGAAAGATCGGTGAATAAAAACATTTTTGAGCAAATTTTTATTATCAAATTTAATCTCAATTTTACTTTCAAATTCTTTTAAATCTCGCATTATGCTCCTTTAGGGTAAATCATAATTTCTAAATTCTAAATCCTAAACAATATTAAAATTCAAAAGTCCAAATATCCCAAACATGTTTGAAATATTGTATTTTAGAAATTTGAATTTGTTTAGTATTTGGTGCTTAGGATTTCGGATTTCTTCAAAAGCAAAATTGCTTTTGAAACGATTGGCTTTAAATCTTTATATTTAATTAATTTTTCAGCCTCAATTATTGGTAACCATTTCGCATCTCTAATTTCATGTTTTTGAATTTTTAAAGCATCTTGCGGATCAGCTTTAACTAAAAAATATTCCACAATTTTAAAAATTGGTTGACCCTTAAGTCGAAAAAAATATTTTGCTTTTCCAATTTTTTCAATAATTTCTAATTTCACCAAACCGGTTTCTTCGGAAATTTCCCGTAAAGCCGCATGGGTCATTTTTTCTTTGATTTCCGGATGACCCTTTGGCAAGGCCCATTTTCCATAAGAATCCTTAATCACTAATATTTCAAATTTATTTTTTAAATCGTGGCTTTCAATTTTCCTATAAACCACCCCACCCGCGGAAATTTCAAATTTAGTCTTGGGTTTATTCAATTTTTTATTTTCACTCTGCATTTTTACTTTTTGCTCTTTTATTTTCAAATTTATTATCATCTTCTTTGACATAAACATCTGAATGGCGATAAATTGTCCCTAAAACACCGTTCACAAATTTAGAACTATTTTCCCCTCCAAAATTTTTAGCAATTTCAACCGCTTCATCTATGGCAACTTTTGGCGGCACGCGCTTATCTTTATCTTCGTACAAAAGCTCAAAAACTGCAATTCTCAGTACGTTTTTATCAACTCGAGCAATTTGTTCTAACGGCCATTCTGGGGCGGAATCGGCAATTAATTTATCAATCTCCTTGGTATGTTTGATGACACCCGAAATCGTATTTTTTACAAAATCTTCATCCGTATTTGGTTTTTCGGTAAAATTTCGATTTAAAATTTCCGTCAATTTTGCCGATGGCCTAAGATCAAATTCGTATAAAGACTGCATTGCGCAAATACGAGATTGATGACGATTTGCCATAATCGCTCCTTTTAGTCGCTAAAATTTAAGATTAAAAAGAAAAGATTATAAATTAAAATTAAAAATAACAGATTATTTATTTTTTAAAGTTAAAATACTTTTACCTAAAATATTACTAAGCTGATTCGTCTCGTCAAGGAGTTTGTTCGTTTTATATATTTCTGATTTTTTTGAATCGCGAAGTAAGCATAACCAAAATTTAGTTTCATTTGCAGATTTTAAGGCATGGCTTAGGAAATTTTTAAAATCATTTCGAGAACTTGACGCTTGAGCCTCCACGATATTTGCACTAATTGACGTTGCAGAACGTAATAGTTGTTTGTTTATAATCTGTGTTGTTGTATTTTCAGGCGTACTTTCAATAAATTTAATAATATTCAACGCAAAGACATAAGCTCTTTCTTTGGCAACATTGTTATTCTGTCCAAATCTTTGATTTTTGCTTTGCATTTTTACTCTTTTATTTTTTATTTTTTATTTTTTTAGTCACTTTTGTGGCGGTTTCTAAAACTTCGCGTCCTTTATATGTTCCACAAACTTGGCAGACATGATGAGGTAGATGTTTGGTACGGCATTTTGGGCAAATTGATAATTGAATTTTGGTTATTTTTTGTGATCCCTTGCGTTTTCGGTTTCGAGATCGAGATAGCTTTTGCTTTGGCTCTGGCATATTCGCTCCTTCCCTTCCTAATTTATTTGGGTCAGTCGCTTAAAATAAAAGATTAAAGAGAAAAAATAAAAAATCCTGTTATAAATTTTTAATCTTTGCTCTGCATTTTTAATCTTTGATTTTTAATTTTTACTTTTATATTTTCTTATCTAAATTATATCCGAAAAATCGCCAAATTGCAATCCCATATACCTATTATATATATTAATAAAGCCCTGCCTCAGCAGATGTGATCTGCGTCTGAGGCAGGGCTCGTATGATATCAGCAACTCCGAAAGTCGCTGTTAGGGGTTCGTTTACAGGGTAACTCCTTCGGCGATGTTTAGACAACGCGGCAGCCCAAAGGGGAACATCGAACACTTATTACCTGAACAAGTATTGCGGGGGCAGTCCTTGGCGAGCACTTTATCGTTGACGCCAACATACAGGGCATGGGACAACTCATCCATCGAAAGCATTGTAGATTTAATGTCATGTTTTTGAGAGCCATTCATCACTCCCCAGACAATGCCGTTTTTACCCCGAGGTGCGTACCACCAGGGACAGATGCCATTAAAATCATCAGGTGAAAGGTCGCAAATCCGGTAAGAATCCGTAATTCCTCGAGCCTTTAGCTCAAGCACCTTGATTATTCGCGCTGTATCAGCAAGATCTAAATATTCGTCTGATGGACCCAAATCATCCTGGGGACGATGCACCCATTGATTGAGGAGAATCTGGGTATTGCCCGATGATTGACGCTGAATAATAATATTGTGCTGCCCACCAGCTTTGCTTCGGCTATAACCGGCAACACCGTCCACATCAGTTTCGATCATTGCCACTGAAATACACATTCGTCCGATTATGAATGATTTACACTTCACTTTATCTTGATATTCTGCTGGGACAGTAGCATCATACCAACGTTTGTAATCAACCATACCGTCAACAATTCGTCCAACCAGCGTTTTCTCGCCTGGATCGCCAAGCTTTTTTCTTAGGTGCCCCATGATTGAAGGTAAACTAAACATTTCCAGAAGTCGGACCCGATCTTGTATTTCTTGCGGAGCTCCCAAATCACGAAGATCCTGAGAAACCGTGAAAGGCCCTTCGGTGTCGTGCATGTCAACATAATCAACAAGAGCTCGAAAATAAGGGTGAAATTCAACTCCACCCCGGCGCGCGACGAGACGGGTTGTCGAACAATCAACGTCACTGGTTCCATGGTGGTCAATAACGTAAAGGTCTAATTCCGGATCGTGCAATTTCTCAAGGGTTAAATGTTGTCTCCCAAAATCAAGAGCAATCGCACCAGCTTGTTTCATCTGTGCTAAGGTCATTGGCAGTTTGCCATGAAATTCAACTTTAGCCTCGCGAATTCCGGGAAATGCATGCAAACACTCTTCCTGGCGAGCGATTGCCAAAGATGCGAGGGCATCAAGGTCGGTATTTTGATGTAAAAGGACAATCTTAATGGTCGGATATTCTCTAATAGTTCGTGTCGGTTCTGAGTTAGCCACTTGAGTCACCTCTTGGGGCGTGGTAGAGATTAAATTGTGTATGTGCTTCTGGTTCAAGATTATATCAAATAAATTATAAAATGTCAAGATTTTAGTACAAAAAAATCCAAAATTATATTTTTTGGATTTAAAAACGATAAAGGCTGGCATAGGTGGATTCTGAAAGAGAGGATCAACAGAGCGAACTCTGTTGAAGATTCTTTCAGGCCTATGTCAGCCTTCTGGACATCAAGCTCTTGGGGAGCCTGATGTTAGTAGTTTAGGTTAGAACGGGGGTGTTGGTGGGTGGGGTGTGCCCCAGGTTGGGCTACCCCTCGCGGAGGAAGCTGTTGCGGGTGCGGGTGGGTTTGTTCTGCCGAGCGGCACGGCGAATCTCCTTGCCGTTCTCGGCGTTGCGCTTGGCATCGCGGCGGGAAGTGGGGCGGGAAGTGGAGGCCGGTGCGGCCTGAGTAGTGGTCTGTTCCAGGTAGGGACCCACATCGCCGTACTCGCGGTGATCAGCCTTGGCGATGATCAGCCGAAGACCAGTACCGTTCATGCGGTCCTGTACCGCGGCCACGAGACCCTCCCCGCGCTCACGCGAACGCAGGTACATACCGGCGTTCTTGAGCGCCGTTGCGACCTCGTTCCATGTCTCCTGCCATTGCGCGCCCTGAGCGAAATACGAGTGGGCACGTTCAAGCTCGACGGGGAAGCCGTCGGCTTCGGCCTTGGAGATGAACTTCTCGACGGACTGTCTGGCGGCAGTCTCGTTGCCCTGGAAGACCTCGCTGGCAACGCCGAGAAGTTCGGCGAGGCACGTCTCGAACTCGTCGTGGCTCATCGCAGCGACGGTCTGTCCCTCCCACGCATAGGAGGGTTCGAACTCGCGAGACGGCAGCTCAGCCTGTGTGGCCGATGCCGTCGCTGCGTCCGTGTCGGCGCAGACGTCGTCTGCGGTCTCGGTCTGTGTCTCGGCCGCGGGCTCTGCAGACTCAGCGACGGGTGTCGCTTCAGCCGCAGGCGCGGTTTCGGGGGTGGGGGCCATCTCGGCCTCGGACCCACCCTCGTCGCTCGGTGCCGGAGGGATCTCCTCCTCTACAGGAGCAGGAGGGATCACCTCTTCGGCGGCAATGAGCTTCGTTTCGCGAAGATCGAACCACGAAGCCCAACCGTCGTTGGCGGCGCGGAGCTTGGCGACGCCGTCGGTGTTCTCATCGCAGACCTGACAGAACTCCGTCAGAGTCTGTGCCCCCTGAAGGGCAGTCGAAAGATCAGCGAGAGTCAAAGACATTATTGAACCTCCAGTGGTGCTATATTCCCTCCGCTTAAGCGCGAGGGTTTGTAACCTTGGAGCATGATCACGTCGAGTATGTAAACGAGTTAGTACGACAAATCTAACTCGAGACTTTTCCAGACCTTGGATGTACAAGTTGCGATTAAGTCAAGTTGTGAAGGAACCGAGTTGATCTGGCAAACAGCGTGAAGCTGAAATAATACCATTACAACATATGCGTATATTATAGCAAATAATAATTTATTTGTCAAGAGTTATAGGAATAAAATCTCAGAAAATAATTTAGGCTCATAAAAAACGAACAGGGTGGGCAGAAAATCTCGGGTTGATAGCTGAAAGCTATCAAGCTTTGAAATTCTACCCACCCTTGGGTAAATTGTCAGATCCGACCGAAGTCGAATCATTAGTCATCGGGTACGGGCGGAATCGGTTCAAGTGTTGGAGTTGACGGGGCTGGAGGTGCGGGGGTTGGTGGCGTTGGTGTAGTGTCGGCGGTGGGACCAACAGTCGCGCCAGCGGCGAACCGAGTCCGATTGGTGACCCGGGTGGTGTATCTGATGTACACAGAATTCCGGGCCGGGATCTCGGTGACCCCAAAGTCAGACAAGGAGGCATCCCCACCAAAGAGTCGAGCAAGTTGCTCGTCCGAAATGGGGATGTCTTCGCCGTCCCGGCCGATGTTAAGCAGACCGGAACCGGCCACCAAGGTCGCGTCACCATGTAGATTGTCGGTGCCGCGAACCTCATCCGCACGGGTCGGGGTATACCCGGAGTTCTGCCAATCGAGGCGCCACCGGAGATAGTCCCCGACACCGGACTCGACATTCTCCTGCCAGCCTGAGCCGGCGGGAGTCCGAGTCAAGTTCCGGACAAGCTTGAACGTCCGGAGCGGAGGCGGGAGGATCACCCTCGAAGCAGCTCGCGCTTCCCGAATGGGGATTCCCAGGAACCAACCCCGCAAGATATTGGTAATCCTGCGACCGGACCAGAACAGAAGCCACAGGAGCCAGGCAACGACTCCTGCTGCGACGACGGACAATACCGTTACGAGTGTGGTCATTACCATAACCTCCTGAGGTATTCCCGGATGCCGATGTACGCGCAGCCCAAGATTACGAAAATCAGGGCTACGATGGCAACGAGTAGCCAAGGGCTGTCTCCTTGCCCATCGGGTGCGGACGGACCAGTCATTGTCTTGGATGCGAGGACCTGACGGTCTCGTGCCTCGACAAACGACTTTGAGACGACGCCGGATTTGATAGCCCATTCCGCGATGGTCTCAATGACCACGTGGCGCGATAGGCCATCTTGTCCGGCTGGTCCGCGAGGTCCGCGCGAACCGCGACGTCCCAGACCCGAAGGTCCAGGTACGCCATCTTTGCCAGCAGGACCAGGAGCACCGTTTTGGCCGTTTAGACCAGGCGCCCCGTCCTTAACGGCAGGCCCCGGGATTCCCTGCGGACCCGGAGGTCCGGCAAGTCCGCCAGTTGACACCACCACTGGGGGTGGTGTTGTGTCCGGTGAGACCGGAGGCGCTAGAGTTTCCGGAGTCGAATTGACCTCCGGTTGCTCCACTGGAATCTCCACTGGGATGGTCGGCTGGTTGGGCTGATCAGTGCGCCCAAGGACTTTTACGTCCCGGGCGTCACCTTCGGCCCTTGCAACTTGCAACGAGGCCACCGCTGCCAGGAGGCAAGCGGCGACCCAGAGAACGAACTTGTGACGGTTCATCGCCGTCACCTCCTATCCGGCAGCGGTGACCTCTCTGGTGGTCATCGTGCCTAAAACCGTCCCAATACACCCACAAAGGGTTTAATCAGGATCGGTCGAGAGCTATGTTAAAGTGCCTGAGGCACTTGGAATCTGAGAAATCTGAGAGTAAGCCTCGAATTCCTATATTATATCAAAAAAAGCTCCCTCTGTCAAGGGAATTAGCTTTATTTTACTAAATTTATTCTAGCGCACTATAAAATTTAATTAGATCACAAAATTTATTAAACGGTTTGGGACCCAGATCGTTTTTTTTATTTTTTTATCAGCCAATAACGCCAAAATATTTTTAGATTTTTTCGCCAGTTCAATTATTTCTTTTTCCGAAATTCCATTGACCACTGTTAATTTATCTCGAACTTTGCCATTAATTTGCACTACTACCAAAATATCTTTAAGTTTGACTAATTTCTCATTAAACTCAGGCCATTGTTCTTCGAAAATGGGATTTTTATGTCCTAATTTTTGCCATAACTCTTCAGCCAAATGCGGAAATATCGGTGCCATTAAAATCAGGATTTTTTCACCAGGCTTTTTTTCGTGATTAAAATATTCCATCATTGCCGAAATTGCGGTATTTAATCGAAAATTTTCTAAATCTTCTGTCACTTTTTTAATCGCATGATGTAGCAGTGGTGTTTCATTTTGACCAAATTTTGTCCCCCAGACTTTTTTCAAAAACCTAAAAATACCCAAGATGCCAGAATCCATCCATTCCGAATCCTCATCAGCCGGACCGATAAACATTTCATAGCCGCGTAAAGCATCGGTGCCATATTTTGCCACCAATTCATCTGGCGAAACAATATTGCCTTTGGATTTGGACATTTTTGCACCTTGATAATAAATCATGCCAATGTTAAATAATTTGCGAAATGGTTCGCCATCTGGATCAAAATTAGTTAATTTGAAATCGTGTAAAAATTTACAAATAAATCTCGCGTATAATAAATGCATCGTGGCGTGTTCAATACCACCAATATATAAATCAACCGGCAACCAAAACTCGGTTTTTTCCTCATCAAAAGCTTTTTCAGAGTTTTTCGCATCCGCGTATCTTAAATAATACCAAGATGAACAAACAAATGTATCTAAAGTATCGGTTTCTCGTACAGCTTCGCCGCCGCATTTTGGACATTTGGTTTCTAAAAATTCTTTATCGTGTTTTAATGGAGAACCGCCAGTCGGTTTAAATTCAATCTCTTTTGGCAACACCACTGGCAGCTCATTTTCAGGTACAGCCATCTCACCGCACTTATTGCAATATATAATAGGTATAGGGGCACCCCAATAGCGCTGCCTCGAAACCAACCAGTCTCGTAAATGATAAGTGGTGGTTTTTTTAGCTTCGCCCTTTTTCGCCAACGAGCTTGTAATCTTAATTTTTGCTTCATTAGAATCCAAGCCATCAAATTCACCCGAATTTATCAAAATTCCCGTCTCCTCATAAGCCAAATTTTCATGATCAATTCGGTCAAACCACAAATCTAATTCTGCACAAGTCATTCTGGCTGGAGTAATTTGCTCGCGAGATAACCATTCAATCTCGTGTTTTTCTTTTTCTTCCGCAGAAACTGGTACGCGCTCGTCATCAATCAATTCAAAATACAAAGCATTCGTCATCGCCTGCCGATTGACATTTTTGTGAGCGGCATAATATTCGGAAAAAACCAGACCGCCTAAAAATCGAGTGAATTTAACATTCACAAAACCGGTTTCTTCTTTAATTTCTCTTTTGGCTGCCCCTACTAAATCTTCGCCATCTTTTGCGCCGCCAACCACAAAAGCGATCCAGGGTTGTTTTTTCCAATTCAAACAGAGGTATTTTTTAGTTTTTGGATTGAAAACTATGGCATGGACTGAATTTCTTTTGGCAATTTCTTTTCCGTCTTTGGGTGGATTTTTAGAATCAATTCGATGGGGGATAATGACATCTTTTATCGGTAAATCGTATTTCTTAGCAAATTCAAAATCGCGCTGGTCATGAGCTGGCACACACATAATTGCACCTGTCGCATAATCTCGCAAAACATAATCCGCGACCCAAACCGGGATTTTCTCGCCATTTACCGGATTAACCGCGTATGCACCCGTGAAAACGCCAGTTTTTTCACGAGTCGTAGAAGTTCTTGCTATTTCCGAATATTTTCCGGCCTTTTCCACGTATTCCGCCACCGTCTTTTTTTGTTTAGGAGTAGTAATTTTAGCCACCATTTCGTGTTCTGGGGCCAAAACTAAATAAGTGGCGCCAAATAAAGTGTCGGGTCTGGTGGTAAACACCTCAATAAAATGTTTCGAATTTAATATTTGAGATTTAGGATTTGTTTCGAATTTCGAATTTCGAATTTCGAATTTAATCGTTACTCCCTCAGAGCGTCCAATCCAATTTTTTTGCAAGATCTTAGTTCGTGCTGGCCAATCAATTTTTCCCAAATCCGCTAATAACCGATCGGCATATTTAGTAATCTTAAAAAACCATTGTTTTAAATCTTTTTTGACCACTTTTGAACCGCAACGTTCGCATTCACTTGCCACCACCTGTTCATTAGCCAAAACCGTGTGGCAAGATGGACAAAAATTAACCAAGGCTTTTTTGCGATATGCCAAACCCTGTTTATATAATTGCAAAAATAACCACTGCGTCCAGCGATAATAATCAGGGCTTGAGGTATTAATTTCTCGTTCCCAATCATATAATGAACCAATTTGTGCCAATTGTTCTTTAAATTTAGAAATCGCAGTCTCAGTAAATTCCGCCGGATGAGAATTTTTTTTAATCGCCGCATTTTCCGCCGGCAAGCCAAAAGCATCAAAGCCCATCGGATGCAAAATATTTTTACCTTTTAAAATTTGATAGCGCGTCCAAATGTCAGACAAAACATAGCCTCGCCAATGCCCCACATGCAAACCTTCCCCAGATGGATAAGGGAACATATCCAAACAATAAAATTTGGGCTTTTTAGAAAAATCCACGGCCTGATTTAAATTATTCTTGGCCCAAACTTTTTGCCACCTGGATTCAATTTTTTGAGGATTATAATCTGTCATAAATTATTCCTTTTGAGTAAATTTTATCAAAAAAAATCAAATTTCGCAATTAAAATTGGCAAAATTTCAATAAATTAAATTTTAGGAGGTTATGATTGAGTTTGGATTTTGCTCTTTTGCTTAAAGACCCAGAATTTACTCCAGATATAGTTCCAAATAAAAACCAATATTAGCGAAATAATTTTTGCATAATTGAACCATAAATGGGCATATTGAATAAAAACAAACATCGCCAATAAATTTAAACCAAAACCCGTGCCGCGGACAATAAAAAATTGAGTGTATTCAGTCGCTTTATTGCCTTTACTTTTGAAAGTCCAAATCCGATTCCAAATATAAGCATTCGTGGCCGCCACGATAAAGGAAATTGAGGTGGCAAGGTAAACATTCGTATGAAAAACTATCACCAATAGATTTAAAACCGCAAAATCAATTACCAACGATGAAAGGGCAACTAAGGCAAATTTTAAAAATTCAAGCACATTTTTTTGAGTTTTTTGGGGTTGGCTATTTTCCGGCATTTACTCCTCCTTTAAAAAATTTAGTCCTATTTAATATTTTCGATTTTTATTGAATTAATTTTGTCGCCAACTGCGATATTTTTCACTACATCCATTCCGACAGTAACTTGTCCGAATAAATTATATTGTTTTGGCAGGGTTGGTTGATCATCTAAACAAATAAAAAATTGCGAGCCGTTGGTGTCTGGACCAGAATTAGCCATCGCCACTGTGCCAGCTTTATAATCTCCTTGAACTTTCTCATCCTCAAATTGATATCCCGGGCCACCCGATCCGGTTCCCTCGGGATCTCCGCCCTGAATCACAAAACCAGGTACTACACGATGAAAAGTTAAACCATCATAGAACCCTTTTTCAGCTAAATATACAAAATTACTGACCGTTTTTGGCGCAGAATCTGCATATAATTCAAATTCAATTTTGCCCTTGCCAGTTTCTAAAACGGCTTTTTTGTTATTAATTTTATCTTCTGCTAAAATTCCAGGAAATTCTAATTTCATCCCAGTCTCCTTTTTAATATTATTATCAGCGGTATTTGTGTCGGTGTTATTATTAGTATTTGATTTTGCGCCAGACCCTTTGAGTCCAAAATATGCAAAAACCGCAATAATCGCAATTAATATAATAATTCCAAAACTTTTCATGAATAATATATCCTTAGGTAAAAAATTATTTATAACACATGTGTTTCGAAAATAAATCTATTTTATTATTGAAAACTTTAATATAATTGTCGGCTAGTTTTTTTTATTTTAAATTCTTCAGTTAAGTATTTTTTCATATCTTATTATTTAAACCCTTCATCTTTTTATCTATCTCATTATAAAGTTCTGAACCTACTTCCTCAAAAACTTTTAATAAATCTTCATAAGTATTTTTACCGCCAAGTAAATCCCAAAATTCAACCCCAACCAAAACTTCTTCTTTCAAGTCAAAAAGTCCTTGCAATGTCCAACGCTCATATGGTTTTGGTTCGTAAGGATTATATGGAATAGCAACGATTGTTTTAATTTTTGCTTTTGGGTTTTCACTACCGCGCATCGTAATCCAATCTAGCATTTGCTTTTTAATGCCGGTAAATTCGTTCATGTTTGGTTTTGCGCTTTTTAGTTCAAAATAATACTCTGTTTCGTCTTTCATTTCTATAAAAAGGTCAACGCGCTTTTTAAGTTTTTTTCCCATTTCGCCTTTGCCGGCTACGGCCAATACTTCTTTCGTTTCTTTATCCTTATCAGGCGTTCGTGAAGCAAGACGTAATTCACGCATTATACTATCAATTTTCAAAACGGCTTCGCTACTGATATATCCTTCAAATCCTTTATATTGTCCTATTGCTTGTTTGGCTTTTGGCTCGGCGATTATTTTACCAACCTGCTCAAAAATTGATGTTCCAAGTATTGTGTTTACTGATTGAATAAAAGAGAATAACGCCATTCTATCTTTGCCGAGTAAACGAAAATGAAATGGCATTGAATTTGTCTCCGGATCATAAGTCGCCAACTTTTGGCGGATTTTACTTACTAAATACTCCTTAATCTGTTTGCTTTGTTGAGTTGTGAGTGCCATATTATTTTTCCTTTTTTAAGTGAAAAATTATTTCCGAATAAGGAGACTTGTCCCGTTCGGTTCTATTTAATACTGGTCGTTTAAATTGGTTTATAATTTTCATTCCAACTCGATCGGCAATTGTAGAATAAAGATTGTATTTATCGTTTGCAACGATGAATACATCAAAATCATTAGCTAAAAATTTTCTACAATTAAGCAGAACTCTTGAAATTCCCTCAACATAAGATGCGCGCGCTTCCGTACTCTGACCTTTATAAAGCGGTCCTATCTCAAGCTCATCTCTGCGTTCAAATCCGAAAAGATCGTATGCATAAGCATGTTGCTCGTGATAATCAATTTGACCAACATAGGGTGGTGAAGTAAAAATGCCATTGATTTTTTTCTTCTTTAAAACCTCGTAGAATTTTTTGTTTCTTTTTTTTACTTCTTCAAAAATATCCACCGTCCGAGAGTCTGCAGGAAGTATGGTATAATGTGCGTTTGTCTTTAGCTTTGTGAAGGTTCTGAGTCGATATACAGTATCAACTGCATATCGATCGAACCACTCCTTTACTGAGAAAAGAGGCTTACAGATCTTTTTGTGTTTCCAGCAATAATAAGTTGTTATTTGCGGTTCTTTGAGGGTAGCTAAATCCGAGTGTGTCGTTGCGCGGCACGACCTTATCGTTCGACTCAAAATTATCGCTAATATCTTTTTATTCCTGACATCTTTTACTTTCTTGATTTGTTTAAATGCAAAATCAATTTCTTTGCGTATATTTTTAATATACCATTTGTCTAAGAAGTTTTTAGCGGAAAAATGATTTAATTCAATACCATATTTCTTAACGAGGCCGTTATAAATTTTCAAAAATTCTTTTTCTTTCTCTGTCGAGTATTTTTTTTCATCTATTTGTCTTCTTTGAACCTTATATTTGAATTCTGGACTTGGGAAGTATTTATTATTGAAATTTGTCATATGCATTAATAGCTCATTTTCAAAACTAGTAAGATTAATGTCAGCCTCGTAGTTTGTAATTGCTTGTCTTATTTTTTCAACTTCGCTCTCAAGAGCTGGAAAATCATAATCGAGCAACTTTGTTTCTGTCATCATGCAATTAAAACGAGATATATCAATACCGATAGCATTTATTCCCATTTCATGTGCTTGTACAAGTGTTGTTCCTGAACCGGAAAACGGATCAAGAACAATGTCGCCTGAATTAAAATAAACATCTTTTTTAAAATTGTCAGTATGGTTGTCAATAAAATATTGGACAAGTTGCGGAATAAACTTGCCTTTGTACGGATGCAAACGATGGACGTGCTTTGTCGTGTCCTTTTCTTTGAGGTGATCAAAGGACAATGCCCAATTCAAGTCATTACCAAGTCGTTTTTTCCAATCAATCTCTTGTTTTCCTCGATATGAATCATAATAATTTTTTAAATCGTTTAGATTAACAAAAATAGAAGCACCGCTATTGTGTTTTTTTATTTTCCCGTATTGAACTAAATACGAAATATTTGATTCGCTAATATCGCGCCTAAGGAAATCACTTGCCCAATGACTCGCTTCTTTAATTGTTAGAAGTTGTTTAGTTTGTTGCATGATTCCATTTTATCAAATCATCAATTAAAACGCCCAGCGCTTTGGCTATTTTTGAATGTTGAATTTTCAAATTATAAAAAATAAAATAATTTTTGGACCCAGCCGGATTCGAACCGGCGGCCTCATGCATGCCATGCATGCGCTCTAGCCAGCTGAGCTATGGGCCCAAATTTGTAAAAATCCTAAGCACGAAATCCTAAATCCTAAACAAACTCTAATGATCAAAATTTTAAATGTTTAAAATCGGTTTTGAAAATTTGAATATTGGGATTTTGATATTGTTTAGAATTTAGATATTCGGATTTCGAATTTTCAACGAAGGTGTGGCCAAAAAATAATAATCCCTACCACCAGTGAAACGATAGACCACAATAAAACAAAACCGGCCATCATGTCTTTAATAATTTTAACGTCTAAATCATTTGAGGGATGAAAACGATCCAAGGTAAATTCGACTAAAGTGTTTAAGATTTCCGCCGCAATCGTTGATGTCACAAAAAGCAAAAGAATTAATTCCTTATTAAATTCCAATTGATAATACCAGGCTAAAAACATTACCAATATCCCGACTACCAGCATAATCCATAAATTTTGTTCAGTGACTAGCGATCGCCACAAACCAGACCAGGCGTAAAAAAAGCTTCCTTTAAATCTTTCCCAGCTTGAAAAAATCATTTTCCCTCCTCCTAATTTTACCCAATTTGTACCTAAAAATCAATAAATTTATATATTTTTAATAAATTTTTCCGCTTCAACTTTAGTTTTTACTTTTTCTTCGAGCTGCGCATCCATTAAAGCTTCCATAATTTTTCCTACCTCAGGGCCAGATTCAATTTTTAAAATTTTCATAATCTGATTACCATTTAATAGTGGAATAGGTGGTTGTGGTTTTTTCAATTCTGCCTGATATAATTTTAAAGAATAATTATACAAGGTTAAATCTTCAGGCATTGATCCTTGGCCATCAGCTTTCCAAACCGCCAATAAGTCGTGAATCCAAGGATGCCTTGCCCAGCGGATTTGTTTGGCCAATTTCATTTGCATAATATCTTTGTGGCGTAAATGTTCGCGTACCAAAAAAACCACTTTTTCAGAAAATTTTCGTGGAAATTTTAACCTTTTCATAATCTTTTCTGTCATTTGCGCTGATAATTTAACATGGCCATAAAAAGTGATTCTTTTGCCATATTTTGGGTGTTCGCGGATTTTCCAGGTTTGCGGTTTGCCAATATCATGCAGTAAAACTGCCCAAATCACCGATAATTTTGCCTGGGCTGGAATTTTTTTCAATGATAAAATCGTATGAATCCAAACATCGCCTTCAGCATGAAAATTATTAGGCTGTGTTGAACCTTTGCCGTTTTCAAGCTCTGGCAAAAGATGATTTAAAATTTCTAATTTTGACAAATCTTCAATACTTTTAGTTCTGGAAGGATTTTTGAGCATTTTATTCAATTCATCTCGAATTCTCTCGGCAGATACCGAAATTACCAATTTCGCATTTTTACGAAGCGCTTTTTCGGTTTCTGGATCAAATTTAAAACCCAAAGCATTTTTAAAACGAACCGCGCGCAAGATTCGCAAATGATCTTCGCCAATTCTTTTTTCGGGATTGCCAATAAATCGCAAGATCTTATTCTTAATATCTTTTTGCCCGTCAACCCAATCGATTACTTTATTTGAAAGAGGATCATACAAAAGGGCATTAACCGTAAAATCTCGGCGTTTAACATCTTCTTCGGCGGTTGCCCAGGAGACTTGGGATGGTCGGCGAGAATCACGATAATCCGCTTCGGTGCGAAAGGTGGCGACTTCAAATTGATGTTTATTTTTGATCACCAAAATCACCCCAAATTTTTTCCCCACCGCCACGGTTTTAGAAAATAGTTTTTCGACTTCGTCGGGTTTTGCCGAGGTGACAATATCAAAATCATGGGGAGTTTTACCCATGACAATATCTCGTACGCACCCGCCAACCCAATAGACTTCGTGTCCGGCATTTTTGAGTTTTTTGACAATTTCCAAGGCTGTTTTTTTCATAATTAATTTAATATTAGCATGAATTCCGCTAAAAATGAAGCTTTGACGAATCCGCTCCGGTTTGATATTGTGGAGAAAGGAGGTAAAATGTCTAAAAAATTTACTTATGAGACTATCAAAAAATCAAAAAAAGACTTAAAAATTGAGCCAAATCTACCAGATTATGACAAGACCCATCAAACTTGGGATTGGAAGAAGGCTGAAAAAGCCCTAACTTGGTTTCCGGGCCACAAAATCAACGCTGCTTACAATGCCATTGACCGGCATGCCGAAGGTGAACGTAAAAACAAAGTGGCACTTTACTGGATGGGCGAAGACGGCACCAAAAAGGAATTCACTTTTTGGGAGATGCAGAATTTATCAAACCAAGTCGCTAATATCTTAAAAAATCATGGACTCGAAAAAGGCGAACGAGTTTTCCTATTTTTACCCAGAAATCCCGAACTTTATTTTAGCTTTTTGGGAGTGATTAAAACTGGCGCCATTGCCGGCACCATGTTTCAGGCCTTTGGACCCGAAGGGATACGCGACCGTTTGCAAAATTCCGGCGCCAAATTTTTAATCACCACCAGCGAAATGGTCAAACGCGTTTACAAAATTAAAAAAGATCTTCCAAATTTAGAAAAAATCTTTTTAACTGATGTCAAACCTGGCCAAAAACTCAAAAAAGGCGAAGTCGACTTTCAAAAAGAAATGAAATCAGCCTCAGTTGAGTTTAAAGTCGTGGAAATGAAACCCGAAGATTACGCCTTTATGCTTTATACTTCAGGCACCACTGGCAAACCCAAAGGCGTGGTACATAGGCACTTAGCTATTTTACAGGAACATTTTACCGCCAAGTGGGTTTTAGACATTCATGATTCTGATATTTATTGGTGCACGGCTGATCCGGGCTGGGTGACCGGCATCGCTTATGAAATTTTAGGGGTTTGGTCAATTGGTGCCTCGTCAGTGGTTTATGATGGCAGATTTGATCCGGCAACTTGGTATCAGATTTTGCAGGATTATGAAGTCACAGTTTGGTATACCGCGCCAACCGCAATTCGCATGTTGGCAAAATCTGGCACTGATTTGGTCAAAAAATATGATTTATCCCATTTGCGCTATATGGCTTCGGTGGGTGAACCTTTAAATCCTGAACCGATTAAATGGGGCATGAAAGCTTTTGGTTTGCCATTTCATGATAACTGGTGGCAGACCGAGATTGGCGGCATTTCCATTGCCAATTACCCAACCATGGACATCCGTTTAGGTTCAATGGGCAAGCCAATTCCTGGCGTCTTTGCCACCATTTTGTCGGATGATGGCAAGGAATTGCCAAATTTGCATGAAGGCAATTTAGTTTTAAAGCCGGCTTTTCCGTCGCTCATGAAAGCCATTTGGCGCCGTCCCGGCAAATTTAAATCTTATTTTATGAAGGGGCTGGCTGGCCACGAGCGGGGAGTCGAGTGGTATATTACCGGCGACCGTGCCTTCAAAGACAAAGACGGTTATTTTTGGTTTATTGGTCGTGCTGACGATGTCATTAAAACTGCCGGCGAAAGAGTTGGTCCGTTTGAAGTCGAATCTGCCTTAATTGACACCGGCAAAGTCATTGAAGCAGGCGTCATCGGCAAGCCAGATCCAGAACGTGGCGAAATTATCAAAGCCTTTTGTATATTGCGGCAAGGCGTGACCCCATCTGAAAAATTGAAAACAGAACTCTCAGAATATGTCAAAAAACATTTAGCCGGCCACGCCTACCCCAAAGAAATTGAATTTGTCGAAACTTTACCAAAAACCCGCTCAGGCAAAATTATGCGACGTGTTTTAAAAGCCAAAGAACTCGGTTTACCGGTTGGCGACACCTCGACACTTGAAGAGTATTAAATCGCCTCATCGGCGATCCGCCAGAGAGGCGGAATATACAAAAAAGCTTCTGGAAAACTTGAATCTATAACCTAGGAGCTTTTTTTATTGGCAAAAATTTCGAATTATGGTATAATTTTGATATTAGTAAGGAATTAAAATAATGGAAAAATTAAAATTAGCGGTTTTAATCGGCCGTGGTGGCAGGTTAGAAGCCCTCTATAATAATTGCCAAAAATCAGGACTTGCAGAAATCGTGGCGGTAATTTCACATAAAAAAGAATCACCCGGGATTGAGTGGGCAAAAAAGCAGGGGATTGAGGCTTTTTATTTTCGCTGGTCAGATTTCAAAATCAACAATAATAACCGTTGCGCTTTTGACACCGAATTAGCTAAAAAATTACAAAAATCAAACCCAGACCTAATTGTTATGGCTGGCTGGGATTTGATAATTCACGACGAACTAATCTCCAAATTTCCCAATAAAGTTATCAATATTCATCCCGCCTTATGTCCCGCATTTCCCGGTACGGAAGCCGAAAAACAAGCTTTAGACTATGGCGTGCAATTTACCGGCTGCACAGTTCATTTTGTGACCGATGAAGGCGTTGATACTGGACCAATCATTCAGCAAGCGGTGGTTAAAATCGAAAAAGGCGAAACCGTTGAATCATTACAAGCCAAAATTCACCAAGGCGAAGATGAAATATTAGCCGAGGCTGTCAAATTAATTGCCCTCAAAAAAATAAAAATCTCCGGTCGCAGAGTGGAGATTTAAAAATTACCAAAACTCAATAAAATTATGCTCGAACCCTTATCGGGATTTAATTTTTATTTAGGCTAGAAAGCAGGCTTTTGCCGGTCATTTCCGCCGGAATCGCTAAGCCTAAAAGTTCTAAAATTGTGGGTGCAATATCGGCCAAATTATAATCAGAACCCATCATTGCCGAGATTATTGAGCCTCGATCAACTTGTTGCATCAGACTATGTTGGTCAAGGCGGTTGTCTGGATTAATTAAAATAAATGGCACCGGATTAGTGGTATGAAAATTTTTTAATTGACCGGTAAAACTGCTAATTTTGCCCATTTCTTCGGCTAAACCATGATCAGCAGTCAGAATCGCACAACCGCCCACGCTAAGGGTTTTTTCGACAATTTCCGCAATTGCAATATCAACATATTTAACCGCCGTTTCCACAACTTGGGAATTTCCGGTATGTCCGCAAATATCAACATTTGGTAAATTCGTCACAATTAGATTAAAATTGCCCTGCACAATTTTAGAAACTACCATATTTTTAACGTCATATAACCTTAATTGTGGTGATTTGTTAATATCATGGCTGGTGTATGATTTGAGAATAAAATTTTCTTCACCTGTGAATTTTGAATGTGAATAGCCGTTAAAATCATATATTAAATTCTTTTCTTTGTAGCTTTCCGTGATTTTAGCAATTTTTAAATTATTTTTAGAAATCACCTCGCTAAGGGTAGGGCTAACTTTGGGGGTGGTAAAAATCGGTTGAGTTTTGAGATGGGAATAATCAGTCAGGGTATAAATATTTTTATTATAATTAGAAATAATATTGATATATTCGGAAATATCTCGGCCATTAAAATTAAAAAATATGATCGAATCGTCAGGTTTGATGCGACTCAATTCAGGATCAAAATTTAACATTAAAGTTGGCGAAAAATCAGCATCACCAACATGATTCTGATAAGAATTTTTAATCGCCTGCAGAGGATTGGGGGAAGTCGGAATTTTATTTGTTTCAAAAAGAGCTCGAGCCGAGATTCTAATTTGTCGCAAATCAGCATCGCCATCCTCAATCCAGCCTCGTCCAGTTAAGGTGGCAATTTTTCCCAAATTTTGGCTTTCCAGCGTTTTTTCTAACCAATCAATCGTGCCAATGCCGGCATTGTGATTGGTGTCAACGCCATCCAAAATCCCGTGCAAATAAACGTTTTTTACCCCTTTATTTTTAAAATAATTAAGTAAGGCCTGTAAATGAGTTAATTCAGCCACCGAATGAGCTTTGGTAATCATGCCCACCAAATGTAAATTTGTTTTGGCATTAAAAATATTTAAAGCAATTTTGTGCAAAATTTGGTTTTGATAAAATTCACCGCTTTTAATCTGGCTGGAGATAATCCCCGAAATCGGCAAAACTAATCGTCCCGCACCAATTATAGTATGGCAGATTTCAGAATCAGGGTATGTGTCTCGATCACTCGAGACCATCGCTAATGATTTTAATGATTGATGGGGATAATTTCGCCAATAATAATTAAAATTTCTCGGCTGTCCCGAAGCAATAAAATTACCGCTCCAAGAAGGAGTTAAGCCCCAGCCGTCTAAAATAATTAGCACAATTGGTTTATAAAGAGATTTTTGATTCATAAAATTAAATTATGTCGTAGTTGGTAAACCATGATAATGATTTTGGGCAAATAAACTATTTTCCATTTCTTGAGGTTTTGGAATATCTAAAATTTCCAAAATTGTGGGCGCAATATTTGCCAAACGCCCAGGATGAAGGTTTTGATATTTTCTCACATCGTCAATGATAATAAAGGGGACATCAGAAGTGCTGTGCTCGGTTTCAGGTTCTGAAGTTTTTGGGTTTAACATTTGTTCGGCATTGCCATGGTCGCCGGTGATGATCGTGACCCCTTTATGGCGCTTCATTTCATTCACAAAACTGCCCACGATTTTATCTAAATAAGTAACTGCCGCAATAGTTGCCTGCATGTTGCCGGTGTGGCCAACCATATCCGCATTGGCAAAATTAATTACCATAAAATCAAATTTATTTAAATTTTCAATTGCTGTTTGGGCAATTTCGGCCGCAGACATTTCGGGTTGAAGATCGTAAGTAGATATTTTTTGGGAGGGGATTAGAATTCTTTTTTCTCCAGGAAATGGGTTTTCCCTGCCACCATTAAAAAAATAAGTAATATGGGCGTATTTTTCAGTTTCTGCCAAATGCAGTTGCGTGAGATTATTGTTCGATAAAATTTCCGCTAAACAATTTTTAACTTCAGCCGGGACAGGAAAGGCTACTTTTATATCTAATGAATTCTCGTATTCATAAGGCACTAAGCTGGCAAAATAACACTTTTTAAGTTTTTTGGTATGAAATTCTTTAAATTTGGGATCGCAAATGCTCCGCACGATTTGTCTCATTCGATCAGCACGAAAATTAAAAAATAAAACTGCATCGCCATCTTTAATTTGACCGGCTGGTTGATTTTTAGCTTCAATACTGGTCGGTTCAATAAATTCATCAGTTTTACCAGCAGCATAATTTGCGCTCACCGCTTTTCGGGCATCGCTTGACACCGCGCTTTTGCCTTCGACAATCACTCGATATTCTCTTTCGGTTCTTTCCCATCTTTTATCGCGATCCATCGCATAATATCTGCCACCAATACTCGCAATTCTGCCCACCTTAGTTTGGTTAATTTTATCAGTCAATTTGGCAATAAACGAAATTGCGGCGGTCGTTGGAGTGTCGCGACCATCGCAAAAAGCATGAATAAATACTGAATCTAATTCTTTTTGCTGGGCATAATCCAATAATGAAAACAAATGATTAATATGAGAATGGACACCGCCATCCGAAACTAAACCCACGAAATGTAAAGAAGAGTTATGTTTTTTCGTCCAATCAAAAGCGGCATTAATGACGGGATTTTTAAAAAAACTCCCATCGCTAATTGATTGGTTAATTCTCGAAATGTCCTGTTTTAAAACCCGACCTGTGCCAATACTCAAATGGCCAACTTCGGAATTGCCCATTTCCTGGCCCGGTAAGCCGACATTATCACCCGAAGCTTTTAATTGAGTATGAGGGTAAATAGACCAATAACGGTTCATGTTTGAAGTTTCAGCCAATGAAATTGCATTACCACCCCAAGAAGGGCTGATTCCCCAGCCATCCAAAATTACCAAAGCAAATGGTGATATTTTCTTCATAATAAAATCTCATTAAATTTAATATATGGTGCTTTCACTTTTAGAATTATGTCCAAAAACCGCTTTTGCACCCAAGGCTTCTTCGATACGAATAATTTGATTATATTTGGCGGTTCGTTCAGACCGTGATAAACTTCCAGATTTAATACCAAACGCACCCACCCCCACCGCTAAATCAGCAATAAATGTGTCTTCAGTCTCACCCGAGCGATGTGAAATAATTATCGTATAACCTGATTGTTGCGCTAATTTAACCGTTTTAATCGTTTCCGACAAGGTTCCCACCTGATTAGGTTTAATAATAATCGCGTTGCCGGCTTGATTTTGAATCCCGAGATTCAATCTTTCAATATTGGTCACAAAAATATCATCACCCACAATTTTGATATTTGTGCCCAGCAAAGTGGTTAATTTGGTCCAGCCTGCCATATCATCATCTGCCAAACCATCCTCAATGCTATAAATTGGGTATTTGTCCGCTAGGGATTTTAAATATTCAATCATTTGGTCGGTTGATAAAACCTTATTTTCTTTTTTAAGCGTATATTGACCGGATTGATTCATTATTTGAGAGGCGGCGACATCCAAGCCAACAAAAACATCTTTTCCGGGAGTAAAGCCAGCGCTGGTAATTGCCTCAACAATTGCCGCAATCGCTTTTTCGTTTTGGTCAAAAGAGGGAGAATAGCCACCCTCATCGCCAACATTCGTTGAAACATTTTTTGATTTTAATTGTTTGCCTAAAGCATGATATACTTCAGAACCCCATCTTACTGCTTCTTTAAAGCTGTCTGCACCCATGGGAATAATCATAAATTCTTGAATATCTAAATTGTAACCCGCGTGAATGCCGCCATTAATGACATTCATAAAGGGCACCGGCATATGATATGATTCAGGTTGTGGTCGAGTCAAGCGAGTTAAATATTGGTATAAAGGGTATCGATAAGCGATTGCTCCAGCTCGAGCACAAGCTAAAGAGGCGCCTAATATTGCATTTGCACCTAATTTGGCCTTGTTGGCAGTATTATCTAAATAAATTAAGATGCGATCAATTTCAGTCTGATTGGCTAAATCTTTGCCCACAAGATTTTTTTGAATTACAGTTTCCACATTTTCAACCGCTTTTAAAACTCCTTTACCGCCAAACCTTTTTGGATCGCTATCCCTTAATTCCAAAGCCTCAAATTGTCCCACCGAGGCTCCAGATGGGACCGAAGAGCGGTCAAAAAAACCATCATCAGTAATCACATCAACTTCTACCGTGGGATCACCGCGTGAGTCTAATATCTCACGGGCAATTAATTTCGCAATTTTTGACATTTCTCCACCCCCTTTACGATAGGTCAATAAAATCTTTGAGCTTATTTTTGTAAACGATCTTTTAGGAAAATGATCGTTTCGTTTGAACTGGGATCAACTTCGTGTAAAATTCCCAGATAAAAACTGGTATAATCGCCCAATAACACATAGGCTAACATCTCTGCCAAGGCTGAACATTTTAATTCCAAATTAACCAACAGATTTGGAATTTCTTTTTTATCCAAAATTTCTCGGCAAATCCCAATTCTTTTATGAATTCTTGGATTATAATATTTTGACTGCAATATCAGCACGTATATTGGGTTTGGCTTTGGAAAATCTAAATCAGCAATGGTATTATGGTTTAATTCGGGCAATGCTTCAAAATAAGATGAATATTTAGAATTTTCATTAAACTGGCATTTCCAGCGCCGCGCCACTTCTTCTAGGTTTTCAGCTGACCAAACAAATGGCACTGAGCCAAAAATCTGATTTGCAATTCGTTTGGCTAAATTTCGCCCAGTTTTATTTTCAGGTTTGAGGTTTTCATTAACCTGGTTTAAAATCACAATTGCCTCATCAATATCTTTTTGCGCTAATTCCGACATCAAGCCAATTTTTTTCATCACCCCTAAAATTGCCCCGAATCCATAACCCATGGCTGCTCGCGGCTGAGGCGCATCACTTTGGTATTTATACAAAGGCGCGCGATATTTTTTCGCTAATGATTCTAATTTGCCGCCAGTCGTGATTGCTATTAATTTTGCACCCTTGGAAAAGGCGGCCACGAATCCATCTAAAACCTCTTCGGTTCCACCAGAATGAGAAACGGCAATTACTAATGTTTTATTGTCAACAAAAGCTGGTACCCCATAATCTCGATGAATGATTATCGGATGGGGATTCTCTTTTTTTAATAATGCCTGGACCAAAGCGCCAGCAATACCTGAACCGCCCATGCCTAAAATAACAACTTTGCTGGTATTGGGATAAAATGAGGGAATAATTAATTTTTGAGCACTTGACCAGCCTAACTGAATTTGAGGACCCAACTCCGCAATATATTTACGGGTGTTTTTAGTATCAATTTGAGCAATTTTGTCTAAATCATTTAAGTTGTTCATCAAATAATTCCTTTTAGCTTAATTATAGCTATAAATTATAAAAATACAAGACTATACCTGTGGAGACACCGGGAGTCGAACCCGGACCTCGGCAATGCGAATGCCGTGTAATGCCATTTTACTATGTCCCCATTCTGATTTCATTTTACCTTATTTGAGCTAAATTTCAATAAAAAAAGCCCGCCAAGGTTTTCCCGCGACGGGGCAGTTAAGGGGCAGTTAAAATGATAAAGTGTTTGAATAATTGGGTTTGTGTTAAATAAATTTGATCTTATCTGGAGGGGGAAAAGGATTATCCTTGTAAAGGGTTTTAAAGATTTGATAATAATGGCGTTTGGTGGTCCGGCTATTTTTCGAACAAAGCAGACAAGCAAGAACTGACGTAAAAGTCAAGAATGATATAATCGCCAGCAACGGGATTAAACTAACCAATCCGATAACGGCTTCATGGCTCATCTTTCCATCTCCTTTGGGTTGGTTTGGTGACTGTGGATTAAATAAGGCAAGTTTGATTCACGGGCGAGTATCTGAGAATTCAATAAAGGGATTAAATGGATAAAACCCATTTGTCACCCCTGAGCTGGCATCGGACAATATTATCAAAAATCTTTGTTGTGCTTCGTCATCTTCTGGAAGAACAGATTCGATCCAGCAAAACAAATTCTTAAAGAGCCTTTGAGCAAAAAACAACAATACATACCCAATCAATAGGAGAATTGGGATTAATATTGACCAGATGAAGAAAAATGCGATGTCAGAAAAAAGATACTGCAGATTCGCCACCATATGCATTATCTCCTTTCCGAGAAAGGATGTTCAATTTATAATACTACCAAAAAATAGCTAAAAAATCAAATTAAATCTTTAAAAAAAACGATTTTTAGGGTATAATTGAGCTAAGAATGCCGAGGTGGCGGAATTGGTAGACGCGCAGGTCTCAAACACCTGTGAGCGCAAGCTCATGCGGGTTCGATTCCCGCCCTCGGCATTTTTTATTTGGCCACAAAAAAAAGACTTGACATTTTACCGAATTTGAGTTATGATAAAATCAATGAAATTTACATTTTTAGCCCAAGAAAATTTAAAAAATCTTTTCAAAAACGTCCTCAAATTTGCGGTTTTCTTTTTAATTATCTTTGCCATTATGTTTACACTTTTAAATTGGCCAGCCGTGAAAATTAATGTTAGCTATTATTGGGGAAAAATATTTCACCAAAATAATTCCCAAAAAACAGAACTTACGACCTTACCAAATATTAATAATTCCAAACAGCCAACCACCACCGAACTTAAACTCGGAAATAACCGGATTGTGATAAATAAAATAAATATAAACGTTCCTATTGTTTGGAATGTGCCTGAAAAAGATTTTATTGCCAGTTTAAAAAATGGCGTGGCTCATTATCAAGGCACCGCCAAACCCGGCGATAAAGGCAACATTTTTATCGCTGGCCACTCTTCAAATTATTGGTGGGAACAAGGTCCTTATAGCGCCATTTTTTCGATGATCAATAAATTAGATCTCGGCGACGAGGTGATCATTACCTATAATAATAAAGCTTATTATTATCGCGTCCAAGAGAAATTTACAGTTAAGCCATCTCAAGTTGAAGTCATGATGCCAACCAAAGAACCAACTTTAACCTTAATGACTTGCACGCCAATTGGCACGAGTTTAAATCGTTTAATTGTTCGAGCCGATCAGGTAATTCCTTAAAATTCATCGAGCTAATTTCGAAATTTGAGCAAATTAAGTTTTTTATCAAGATCTAAATAAATTAATTGATTTTGCGAGATTATCTCAAAATTTACCCCCGGAGCTAAGGTTATTTCGTTTTTGCCGAATAAATCTATCACTTTTATTTTTTGGTCAAGATTAAAAATAATATAAGGAAAATTATCAAGCCATTCAATTTTCGAAATGGTTTTTGAGGTACGGTAAATTAAGACATTATTTTTGGTTTCCGGATCATAGTACCAAATTTCACCTAAATCGGTTTTGTATAAAAGTTTTGATTTTTTAATCAAGCCAAAAAAGCGTAATTCTTGTGAACAAGAAAAATCCTCGACTTGGCTCGAAATCGTTTTAAGCGAGTTATTAATTACTATTGATAATTTGCCTTTTTCATCTAAAATAAAAATATTTGAATTTTTCACAAAAAGTTTATATTCGCCAGCCGTTAAAGTCACCAAATTTTTAGAATTTGTCAAATCAAAATCAGCTCTTCTGAGCTGGAGTTTATTTTTTGCTAAAGTTAAATAATAAAGGTCGTTATTCTCAGGGAATATTTTTTGAATATTGTCAGCAATTAGCTTTAAGTTGCCATTTTTAATATTATAAAATTTGCTATCTTGAGTTAAAATTAAAAAGGTCTGATGACCTTGAGGTAGCCAATAAATTTGTTTAATTTTAGCCGGTATTTTAAAATCAACCGCTGCCAGAATATTATCATTGGCATTATAAAGATAGTAATTACCATTGCCTGCCAGCAAGGCTACTTCAGAATCTGCCGACCAACTGCTAATTTTAAGATTTTCGGGAATTTTTTTAATGCTTCTAAGGTCTTTGGTGTTTAGATTGTATTGATTTAAAGTTTTATTTATATATAATAATTTATTTGAATCTGGTGAAACCTGGAAAGATTTAATATTTGAAGCGATATTGGTTTTTTCCGGAGAGGCATAAAAAAGGACAATGTCTTCAAATTTAATCACCCGACCAACCTCAACCGTGATGTGCTTTTTCCAACTTTGATAATTTGTTTTGCGAATTTCCAAGTCATAATCACCCGGCAATAATCCCAAAGAAGCCGGGCATTGACTTGCCGCTAATTTTCCCGAAACCAAAATCTCGACATCGCGCGGTTGGCAGGTTATATAAATTAAACCGGATTTTTGCCATTTATGAGCCGAGTAATTATATTTATACCCAGCTGCCCAGAGTACCAAAAATATCGAAACTGCCAAAAAAATCACTCCGATCAAACTCCAAAGACTAAGGGTGGCAATAATTTTTTTATGATGTTTTTTCATAATATTTACTTAAATTATACCTAAAAAACCTCAAAAACTCAAGCAATGAGCTTGCAAAAGAGTGAAATTTTGGTAAAATTAAAGGTAATCGAAATAAAATAATAAAAGGCATAAATATGGCAAAATTTAAAATTATCGGTGGCAAGCCATTACACGGTACTATCAGCACCACCGGTGCGAAAAATTCGGCATTACCGATAATTGCTGCTTGTCTTTTAACTGATGAAATTTGTGAAATTGATAATATCCCAGATATTTTGGATATTCAAGTAATGCTGGAGATTATTCAAGAATTGGGCGCTATTGTTAAAAAAATAAACCCTCATAAGTATCAGATTCAGGCTCAAAAAATTAAAACTACCCAATTAAAATCAGAATTAATCTCAAAACTTAGAGCCTCAATTTTGTTGATGGGGCCAATGTTGGCCCGAATGAAAAAAATTCAAATGAAGCATCCGGGAGGTTGTATTATTGGCAAAAGGCCGGTTGGAACTCATTTTTGGGCTTTAGAAAAAATGGGCGCCACTACCAAACAAGATCAAACATATTATTATGCCCAAGCGCCTCGCGGATTAAATCCGACTGAAATGTTTTTAGATGAGCCATCTGTGACTGCCACCGAAAACGTCTTAATGGCGGCCGCTCTTACTCCTGGCAAAACCGTACTCAAGGATGCAGCTTGCGAACCGCACGTTCAAGATTTAGCGCATTTTTTGATCAAAATGGGCGCATTAATATCAGGCATTGGCACTAATCATTTAGAAATTATTGGCGCTCAAAAATTACAAGGCGCCAAACACCGCCTAATTCCCGACTTTCTTGACATTGGCACTTTTGCCGCGGCCGCCGCTGCCACCAAGGGCGAAATCACTATCAAAGATGTCGTTGCCACGGATTTAGATCCGATTTTAGCCAAATTAGAAATGATGGGCGTCAAATATAAACTTGAAAATCGTAGTCTAAAAATTTTAAAAAGCCCCAATCTTAAAGCTTCCCGGATTCAAACTCGACCCTGGCCAGGCTTTCCCACTGATTTGCAAGCGCCGTTTTGCGTGCTATCCACCCAAGCTAAAGGCACGAGTTTAATTCATGATTGGATTTACGAGCGAAGGTTATTATACACTGATAATCTAATAAAAATGGGTGCCGAAATTGTCTGGTGCGATCCGCATCGCGCCTTAGTTACCGGACCAACCCAATTATATGGCGCACAAATTGGCAGTCCAGATATTCGCGCCGGCATCGCTTTAATTATTGCTGGTTTAGCCGCCAAAGGTGAAACAATCATTGATAATATTGATTTGGTTGATCGAGGTTATGAAGCAGTTGAAATTAGGCTGCAAGCCCTAGGTGCCAATATCAAAAGAATCAAATAATAAACTTGTTGGTATATAAATTAGTATATAATTAGGTAACACGGATTTAATTTAAATATCGTAATGGAGGAAGATGTTAGGTCGAAGAATTGGCATTGATTTAGGGACCACCAATACTTTAGTGTATTTGCCCAAAAAGGGGATTGTGAGTAATGAACCAACGGTGGTGGCATTATCGGTTGATGATAACCGTGTTTTAGCAATTGGCAAAGAAGCCAAAGAAATGATTGGACGCACGCCTGAAAGTATTATTGCTTCGCATCCTTTGCGGGATGGTGTCATTGCCGATTATCGAATTTGCGAAGCGATGTTGAGATATTTTATTAATCGCGTTTCTGGCGGTTTAAGGTTATTTCGTCCGGAAGTGATGATTGCCGCCCCAGCTGGTATTACCTCCACTGAAAAAAGGGCGGTTATTGATGCGGCCTTGCAAGCTGGTGCCAAAGCAGCTTTTATCATCAAAGAGCCGGTTGCCGCCGCGCTTGGTGCGGAAGTGCCAATTTCTTCTCCGTCGGGGAATATGATTATTGATATTGGCGGTGGCACCTCTGAAGTAGCAGTAATTGCTTTGGGTGATATTGTCGCGGCCAGCTCAGTTCGTACCGGGGGCCGGAAAATGGATCAAGCTCTTGCCAATTATATCCGTCGCAAACATAATCTAATTGTTGGCGAACAAACCGCCGAAAACATTAAAATTAAAATCGGTTCAGTTTTACCTTTGAAAAAAGAGTTAAAAATGGAGATCTCTGGTTCTAATTCAATCTCTGGCTTGCCCGAAACAATTATCGTTACCAGCAATGATGTGGTAAAGTCACTTAAAAATGAGTTAAAAGATATTATCAACACCGTCAAAAATGTTTTACAAAACACCCCCCCGGAATTAGCCGCAGATGTGATTGATAAAGGCATTATAATGTCTGGTGGCGGTTCAATGTTGCGAAATATTGATTCATTAATGACCAAGGTCACCGGCGTGCCGTGCCATGTTGCTGAAGAGCCTTTATTGGCGGTGGCAAAGGGAACAGGCATGGCGGTTGAAAATTTAGACGCCTACAAAAAATCAGTCTTATGGATAAAATCATAATCATGATTAATCCTAAAGTAGCCATTATTTTAGTTAATTATAATTCACAACAAGACACTCTCGAATGCTTAGAGAGTCTTTTTCGAATTAGCTATCCGAATTTTAAAGTGGTTTTAGTGGATAATAATTCCAAAGATGATTCAGCCAAAATAATTCGACAAAGATTTGGTGCTAAAGTAAAAATCATTGAAAATTCTAAAAATTTAGGTTTTGCCGAAGGTAATAATGTTGGCGTTCGTTGGGCACTAAAAAACAATGCCGACTATGTTATGCTCTTGAATAATGACACCATTGTTAATCCGAGTTTTTTGGATATTTTAATCAAAAATGTCCAAAATAAACCCCAATTCGAAGTTTTTTCCCCACAAATCCGCATGTATCCGGATAAAAACCGCTTATGGTATGCGGGGGGACGAATGATGCCGTTTCTCGGGTCTGTGCAAATGTTTAATCGGGGTGCCAAAATTTCAAATGCGAAATTAAAAAAACCAAGCGAAATTACTTTTATCACTGGGGCGGCGATGCTAATCTCCGCTTTGTTATTTAAAAAAGTGGGTTTTTTGGATAAAAAATATTTTTTATACTGGGAAGAAACAGATTGGGAAGCTCGGGCTCTTCGTGCTGGGGTAAAATTTTTATATGTTCCAGATGCGGTGATTTGGCACAAGATTTCCCAAAGCACTGGTGGTGCCGCAAACCCCAAAATGCAATATTATTTCTATCGCAACAATTTATTATTTGCGAAAAAGAATTTGGTATTTTATTGGTGGCCAACTTTTTTACTTTTTATATTTTTTAGAATTTTATTTTTTGAAATTGGTTTAGGGTTAATCCAATATTTGTTTGGAAAACGAACTCGATTTTTAGGTTTAAAATATTTATGTAGGGGAATTTTAGATTTTTTTAGCGGCAAATTTGGTGCAACAAAATTGGAATAATTTTTAAAATGTTTCGCTCGGCACTCTCCACAAAAAGACGCTCCGTCAATCAAATTTATTATCAAAATTACTCTCAAGCCGTCGCTTGACTCTTGTCTTGCCCCAATTGTTATACTTTTTTAATGCCTTATCTTGGGCAAGTCTGCGAGACACTTTTTTTAGGAGGTGCCTTCGCTCTTTACCTGTAAATTTTATCTTTTTAAGGTAGAGATATTGACAAATATTTTTGATATGGTATAATAAGTAAAATAAAGAAAAACAAAGATAAACCCAAAATAAACTAAAACGCAGGCAACACCCGCCAGGGTGCAGACGGAGGTCGTCTGTCCCAACAGACCCATTCGTCGGGTCTGACTACATATGGCAGAAGGAGATGGTGTCAATGGTCGTACCAGGTCGCTCAGACAGACAGGGAACACACAGGGCCTGACGGCGGTTGACCCCAGCACCGGACCGGCGATGCGTCCCACAAGACGTAATCCATCATCAGAAAGGAGTATCAACTCCTTGAACCGGTTCTTCTCGAGCTTCCGAAAACGATAGTCCGACCCCACCCCCGGGAGCATGTTCAGTTCAGGTAGGATAGTCAGGATAGTCGGTTGGCAAGCCCGGCAACCTCGAGGTGTTCTGCCAACGGGTTATACCGGTCGTCAGCTGATAAAAGCGCCGTCGCGTTTCCTGTCGTCCGGCATCGCTTCCGGCGTCGTAAAACTCGGCAGCTCCACCAGTCTTCGGCTAGATACCCAACTATCCTCGGAATCACACCCACAGGTTTCATGACTGGGGTTTGGTCCAGGACACGGCCCGTCAAGGCCACTAGGGTTTCGGCCACAAGGAAGACTGGGTTCGGTTCGTACCTTCACAACTAGTCGCAACTTCTTCTCGGCGCATAGTGCAGCTCTCGCGCTAAACTACCAGAAGAACTGGTTCACCTTCGGGTGATAAGAAAACGGTTTCTGCACGAACCGGACCTAAGGTAAAGAAGAAACGCCAAACAGTTTCGCGTCGAGCAGGCATGGCCGTAGTGGTTACAAGAAAGTGTGGCCTGCCGCCGCGAAACTGCCGCTGGGCGACCAGATGTGGTTCCATCTTAGAGCTCCTAATCGGGCTCAACAAACCCATCTGGTCTGACAGCACAACGTCCCACTGGGGGCGACCAAGCCGGGTAACGGGATTGGAGCGGATTCATCCGACTTACAACCCCTCACCAACCTGACTTCGGTCGCCCCTCCCTTTCCACCCTTCCTCCGCAATCCTCGTCTCTTTCGTCCTATTCGGGGCGGCAGCCGGTCCACAACGGGACCCTTCTGGGTCACGAAACCCCCACTGGCTTGCCGCCCCGATATCTAAAAATTATTAGACCTTTTGGTCTTTTTTTGTTTCCAGCTTTATTTTTGGCTTAAAAAATGATAGAATAGCATCAAGTAAAATCAGTAAACAATAAACAAATAATATCCGCCAGTTGGCGGAAGCAATCATCATGATAATTTTAGTAATTTTCGCCTTAGCCTTAATTATTTTTTCATTTCTAAAACCCAAATGGGCGTTTTATTTGTTATTAGCTTTAATTCCCTTCCATGCTTTTTTATTCACCACTTTCAATGAATTATTAAATTTAACTGGCCGCAGTTCGCAAATTCTGGCTTCTTGGAAAGAAATTATTATGTTCGGTTTGATTTTGCGCATTTTATGGCAAATTGTTAAGACTCGAAAACCACCCTTTAAAATTTTATTTGTCGACAAAATTATTGCTTTATTGTTTTTACTCGGCATTTCCACCATGATCTTTTTCTTGATTCCGCTCAAATCTGCTTTTTGGGGATTTCGATTTGATTTTGAGATGTTTTTAATTTATTTCCTAGCTCGCTCCTATGTTTGGAAAAAACCTGAAATTCAAAAATCAGTCCTAATAATTTTATCATCAGCCATGATTGTGGCTCTTTTTGCATTGTTGCAAGCCTGGTTTCTGCCGGCCGATTTTCTGACTCATTTCGGTTATTCATCAGGAGTAAATTGGCAACAAGCGATCGCTTTGCCGGCTTATCAAACCATTGGCGCCTCAAATGTGGTGCGCATGCAATCATTTTTAGCTGGTCCAAATCAATTAGGCTCGTATTTATTAATCCCAATTTTTATCAGCCTGGTGTATTTAATTTCTGCAAAAAGTAACAAATTAAAATTACTGTTAACTGTTTACTGTTTACTGTTAATTTTTTCTTTATTTTACACCTATTCCCGTTCCGCATGGTTGGCATTTGCCGCAGGTTTGGTGGTTTTAATTTTAATAAAAATCAAACAGCGTTACCCACTCAAAACATTTTTAATCACCATGTCTGCAATTTTTGTAGTTTTAATAGGATTGTTGATTTTTATCCAATATCAACCCTTTGGTATTAAATTTGCCGATGTATATATTAATCATCAAGGCTCAAATTTGGAAAGATTTAGCCGGCTTCAAGCCTCTTTTGAAACTATTATTAAAACACCGTGGGGTTTGGGAATCGGACAAGCTGGGCAAGCTCAACTTCATTCCATGAGTGCTACGGCTTTAATTTCAGAAAATTGGTATTTGCAAATTGGCGTTGAATTGGGAATTTTGGGTTTGATAATTTATTTGCTCGTTATCTACCACTTTCTTAAAAATTTATGGCAAACCTTAAAATTTTTAACTGGAAAATTTGGCCACGATCTTAGTCTGGCGGTATTTTCAGGATTTATCGTTCTTTCTTTGCACGCGATGTTTTTACACACTTGGTCTGATATTTCCACCGCTTTAACCTTTTGGTTTTTGGTCGGCTTGATTTTGACACAGACATCTACAAAATTACAAAAAAGTACATAAATACAAGAAATAAAAACTTTCGTATTTTCGTAAAATTTTGTATTTAGTAAAATAGTTATGGAGGATTTATGAAATTAACAATTTTGGGATCCGGTGGCGCGCTTTACAACCTTAAAAGGGGTTTTCCGGGTTATTATTTAGAAATTGGCAATGACAAAGTTTTACTCGATGCCGGTCCCGGCACTTTGACAAAATTAGCCAAAGCCAAAATTGATTATTTTGATTTAACCCATATTTTAATTTCTCATACTCATGCTGATCACCTTTCTGATTTAATGCCGATCCTTATTAATATTTATTTGAAAACTTTATCAGCATATGGTGGGAAAGAGAAAATAAAACCTCTAATAATTTTTGGCCCACCAGGCTTTAAAAAAACATATCATCAATTAAAAGAAATGATGTTCCCCGAAAAAGAAAGTTTTAAAATTGAAATTCGCGAGCTTAAAAATAGCCGACTAAAATTTAAAAATTGGCAATTAGAATCAGTTATTACGCGCCATGTCCCTTACTGGAAATCAATTTCGGTTAAATTTACCGAGTCCAATACTTCTTTTGTTTATTCAGGTGACAGCGCATTTTGTCCAGAATTGATCAAATTATCCCAAAATGCCGAAAACTTATTGTTTGATTGTTCGGCGTTAATTAGTAATGAGTTTCCTCAATCACATTTAAATCCCCAATTTGCGGCCGAAATTGCTAATTTATCTGGTGCGAAAAAATTAATTTTATCCCATTTATATGATTTAGATGAGCTTGCCGAGATTAAAAAAGAGGTTGCCAAAGTTTTTAAAGGTGAAATCCATCTTGCTCGTGATTTGGAAAAATATATCTTATGAAATATCAAATTGGTTTAAAGGTTGGGTCAAAATATGGTTTTGGGGATGTTAAATCCTTAATTAAAAAAGGAATTAGTTGGGGTATTAATTTTTTTGAAATCACCACTACCGATATTAAAGATATTGAATTTTATAAAAATTTAAAAAAACAAAAGATAAATTTTGGTATTCATGTTCCTCATGCTTATACACCTGACAACCCCATGGCTTTATGTGCAACTCTTTCTCCGTATAAAGAAAGAGCAATTAAGTGGTTTAAAAAATCTATTAAAATCGCTCAAGAATTAAACGCAAAATATATTATCGTTCATCCGGATTTATCCCAAATTCCTAAAGGAAATTCGCGTTATCCGGAAGGAATTAAATTTGCGAGGAACAGAAAAGAAGGATTTAATCAATTTATTGAAAACATTAAGAAATATCATCAAGAAATTCCCTTACTAATTGAAGTAATGCCAAGCCCTAATTATTATAATTTTAATTTAAAGGAGAGTTTAAAATTACATAATATAATTAAAACAAATTTTTGTTTTGATGTTGATCATGCTTTTGAAGTTGACCAAAAAATAAACACAGTAATTCACTGGTACCAAGGCATTAAAAAATATGTTGAGATATTTCATGTCTGTGATTTTGATCCTGAAATTAGAGGGCACTTACCAATTGGCGAAGGAAAAATTAATTTTAACAAATTTTTCCAAAAAATTAAATTAAATAATAATCAAATTTTTATTTTAGAAGTTTTGCCAAATTCAATAAAAAGCACCGAAAAGGATTTAATTGGCTCTAAAAATAAATTAGAGCAATGGCTGAAAAATTAATCATATGGATATTTTAGGAGTTAGAGTTCATAATCTTAGTTTTAATCAAGCTCTTGAGAAAATTGAGAGTTTTATCAAAAGTGGGCAAAAACATCAAATCGCCACCATAAATGCAGAATTTATTATTGCCGCGCAAAAAGATTTAGAATTCAAGAAAATCTTGAATTCGGCTTCATTGGCAGTTCCAGATGGAACCGGCTTACTATTCGCTTCAAAATTTTTATATGGTGCAAAAAATGCTTTCAAAGAACGGGTGACTGGAGTTGATTTAACTTGGGAATTGGCAAAAATTGCTGAAAAAAATAATTGGTCAATATATCTTTTGGGCGCCAAAACTGGCGTGGCCCAAAAAACAGCTGTTAGATTAAAATATTTATATCATAATTTGAAAATTGTTGCTATTTCCGAAGGCATGCCAAGATACACCGAGAAACAGGTGCTCGCCAACATTAATAAAGTCAAACCAGATATTTTATTAGTCGCTTTTGGTGCGCCCAAACAAGAAAAATTTATCGCTAAAAATTTACCTAATTTAAATTTCAAAGTCGCCATTGGTGTCGGTGGGACATTTGATTTTATTGCCGAAACGCAAAAAAGAGCCCCGGTTTGGCTACAAAAACTTGGTTTAGAGTGGTTGTGGCGACTAATTCATGAACCTAAAAGAATTGGTCGGATTTATAACGCGGTTATAAAATTCCCGTTCTTAGTTTTCTGGTCAAAAATCACTTGACAAAAAAATTAACCGGGCTTATAATAAAAATGATCTGGTGGCTTTTGGCCACCTCATTTTTTACCAAAATCCTTTGCTGAAATTAATAATATTTGATATAATATATGTAAGGAAATTCTAAATACTAAATCCGAAATCCTAAACAAATTCAAAATTCTAATTTCCCAATTTTCTAAACTATTTAGCAGATATAATTTGGGTCATTGAAATTTGTTTAGAGATTAGAAATTAGAATTTGACTCCGAAGGAGCAATGTGGATCCAGAGTTTGTAGCCGCCGTTCGGCAAATTTGTGACGAAAAAGGCATTCAACCAGAACAAGTTTATGAAACCGTCGCTTCGGCGATCGCTTCCGCATACAGAAAAGATTTTGCCAAACCCGGCAATAAGATTGAGGCCGAATTTGATCCAGAATCTGGAAAAGTGCGAATTTTCCAGGTTTTAGAAGTAGTAGAAGAAGTTGAAAATCCGGATCGTGAAATCACCGTTGATGAAGCTAAAAAATATAAGAAAAAGCCCAAAGTCGACGACACCATTCAAATTGACAAAGAGGCCCCAGTTAGTTATGGCCGCATTGCTGCTCAAACCGCCAAACAAGTTGTAATTCAAAAAATCCGCGAAGCTGAACGAAACGTCTTGTTTAATGAATTCAAAGATAAAGAAGGCGAATTGCTCACTGGCGTGGTTCAGCAAATTGAAGGTCGGAATATCATTATTAATTTAGGCCGAGCCAATGGAATCCTTTTTCCCAAAGATCAAATTGCTGATGAAAGATATTATTTAGGACAAAGATTAAAAGTCTATATTGCGGCGGTTGAAGAAACCTCAAAAAATCCGCAAATTCTTTTGTCCCGAACCCATCCAGAAATGATTCATCGTCTATTTGAATTAGAAGTCCCGGAAATTAATTCTGAAGCGGTGGAAATTAAAGCCATTGCCAGAGAAGCGGGGAAGAGATCTAAAGTGGCAGTTTCGGCAAATCAGGAAGGGGTGGATCCGGTTGGTTCGTGTGTTGGTCAGCGAGGCACCAGAATTCAAGCGGTTTTAGCCGAAATTGGTGAAGAAAAAATTGATATCATTCTTTGGGACGATAAAATTGAAAAATATATTGAAAATGCGCTTTCTCCTGCCAAAATTAAAAGCCTTAAGTTAGATAAAAAAAATCAAGTTGCCACCGTCAATGTGGCTGAAGATCAACTTAGTTTAGCCATTGGTCGAGAAGGCCAAAACGTTAGATTAGCTTCAAAATTAACTGGTTGGGAAGTCAATATTCAAAAAGCCGAAGTTGTTGAAGCCAAGAAAATCCAAAAACCCACCGAAGCCAACCCAGCAAGCGAAGCTGAGACCAATTTGAATCCTAAAGATCTCAAAGATATTAAAACACCCAAAAGGGAAGTTTCAAAAATTAAAAGCGCTAAAGTCCCTAAAAAGGCTACCAAAATCAAAAAAGCCAGTGCCAAATCCAAAACTGTCAAAAAAACTGGCAAAAAGGGATAATATACTTTATTATTTTATCAGCTATTTTTCAGTTGATCGGCTTATATTATAATTAATTTTACAAATTAGAAAATATGTTAAGGAGGTAATATGAACGAATTTAATCGATTTTCGGCAGAAGCTAAAAAGATTATTAAAGTTGCTGAAAATATTGCTACTGACATGAACACTCAGACTGGTTCTAACCATATTTTATTATCAATCGCTTCAAGTTCTAATACCGCTTCTGCTGAAGTATTGCGAAATAACGGTATTAATATTGATCGGATTCATTTAGCAATTTCAATTTCAAGATTGAGTAGTTTTGATGTTTTTCCGATTGGCGTCAGCAATGAAACGAAAAAATTAGTTGAAAAAGCCTTGGTTTGGGCAAAGGATTTAGGTTCGTCCATGGTTGAGCCGGATCATCTTTTTTTAGCAATTTTGTCTGAACCTGGTTTTGCCGGATATAAAATTTTAGAAGATTTAGGCATTGACTCGCAATTATTAAAAGAGCAATTACTGTCGATGTTGACTGGGTCCGAAAAAGCGGCAGAATCTGCCTCAAATTCCGAAGAAACAGATGAGGAACCAGTCTCTGGATTTGGTGAATTTGGCAAATTAGGGGAAATATTTGATGAACCATTTTTTGGCCAAGCTCTTCAAGCGATCCGACCTAAAAAAAGCTCAAGTTCGGTTTTGGCAAATTATACTTTAGATTTAACACAAAAAGCTTCAGAAGGCGTTTTAGATCCAATTGTGGGGCGTGGTCCGGAAATTCAGAGAGTTTTGCGGATTTTAAACCGTCGCAATAAAAATAATCCAGTCTTGGTTGGCGAACCAGGAGTGGGTAAAACCGCGATTGTCGAGGGATTAGCCCAAAAAATAATTGCCGGTGACATTCCTAAAAATATTGCCGGAAAGAGAATTTTGGTTTTAGATTTAGCCTTGTTATTAGCTGGTACTAAATATCGAGGTGAATTCGAAGAAAGAATCAAAAAGGTTACCAAAGAAATAATGCAGGCTAAAGATATCATCCTTTTTATTGACGAACTTCACACCATTGTGGGTGCGGGATCAGCAGAAGGCGCCATGGATGCGGCAAATATTCTAAAACCAGCCTTAGCCCGAGGCGATTTACGCTTGGTTGGTGCCACGACTCTTGATGATTATCGAAAATACATCGAAAAAGATCCAGCCCTCGAGCGACGCTTGCAGATGGTGAAGGTGGATGAACCAACCCCTGAAGAAACCCTGCAAATTCTCCAGGGGATTAAAAAAAAATACGAAGAATTTCACCATGTTAATATTAGTGATGAAGCAATTGAGGCTGCGGTTGAGCTATCTGTGCGTTATATTTCTGATCGATTTTTGCCTGACAAAGCGGTGGATTTAATTGACGAAGCCGCCTCTGACGCTTCGTTATATGCTTCACCTCGAAATCCCGAATTGATTAATCTTAAAAAACAGTATAATGAATTAGAAAAGGAAAAAGATCAATTAGTAGCTCGCGAAAATTTCAAAAAAGCCGCTCAAATTAAGATTAAACAGCGCCAGATTCGACAAAAAATCTTACAATCAGGCTCAAAAACTTCAGATATTCATCCGATTATAATTAACAGAACCAATATTGCCAAAGTTGTTTCTGAATGGACCAAAATTCCAGTTTCATCTTTAGTTAAAGAAGAAATTGCCAAATTTAAAAATCTCGAGCAAATTCTCAAAAAGAGAATCAAGGGGCAAGATGAAGCCATAGATACAATTAGCCAAAGCATTAAGAGATCGCGCACAGGTGTCACTGCCGAAACCAGACCTTTAGGCTCATTTATCTTTTTGGGTCCAACCGGTGTTGGTAAAACTGAATTAGCCAAAGTTTTGGCTGAAGAAATTTTTGAATCGTCCGAAGCATTGATTAAGATTGATATGTCTGAATTTATGGAAAAACACAATATTTCCAGATTAGTGGGCGCACCTCCAGGTTATGTTGGCTATGAAGAAGCTGGCAAATTAACCGAATCGATACGTCGCCGACCGTATTCAGTCGTTCTTTTTGATGAAATCGAAAAAGCCCATCCCGATGTGCAGAATATTCTACTTCAAGTTTTAGAAGATGGCTATTTGACGGATGCTCGAGGCAGGAGGGTAAATTTTAGAAATACAATTATTATTATGACCTCAAATATTGGCATGCGTGAATTAACGACTCAAGCCGTGGTTGGTTTTCGAGCCCAGGATAATCGCAAACAGGATTTTCTCAAAAGTTATGAACAAATGAAAGACAAGGTTCTACGCGATTTAAAACAGCAATTTCGACCCGAATTTCTAAATCGTGTTGACAGGGTCGTGGTTTTTAAACCTTTGGGCGAAAAAGAAATTGCCGAAATTGTTGATTTAAGACTCTCGGAATTAATCGAAAGACTGCAAAAAGGACAAGAAATTTTACTGAAATTTTCGCCAAAAGTTAGGGAAAAAATTGCCAAAATTGGTTTTGATCCCGAAAATGGCGCTCGACCAATTCGACGAGCCATTTCTGATTTAGTTGAAGAACCATTAGCTGAAGCGATCTTAGCTGGAGAGATAAAATCTGGCCAAAAAGTATTAGTGGATCTTCGTGGAGATAAAATCGTTTTCAAATAAATAAAATCGTATATCTAAAAAAAATCCCTCTAAGGATGATGGTTATGAAAAGTTGGCCCTAAAGGGAAAAGTAAAAAAATAATAGATTAATGTCGTCTCGTCTGCAAACGCGATGGGGGTCGGCGACAGCAATCAGGTTTTGTGGGATGATGTTTTAAATGACCATTTCGGCCGTTATTTTTGGTTGATTTCGGTTGGGTGGGTTCTAAAGGCTGCATTTGCCACTTATTACATGCAAGCGAATCGGGTCGGAAGGATCGCTTACGAAATGAACAAGACAATTCATCTGTATCAATCGCCATTTGATCTGTGGATTCGCCAGTCCAGACTGATTGAAATTGAATTTGGTGGTGGGCATGAGTGCAGAAACCGCACCGTTTCACCCGATCCCGATGTAGCTGTCTGTTGTCTGACGCCTCCGACGAAGTGGTGCTTGGAACGACTGGCTTTTTCGGCAAGAGCTGTCACCTCTTCTGGAGTTCGCACGGATGTTCTTATTATACCAATTTCCAAATTTTTGTCAATGTCGAAAAAATGGCCGAGGGTTCCAAGATGAACATTTATTTGAATCTCTGACCCGTATCTGTTGACGCCAGCAATAATGCATACGCTGGTTAAAAGACGTGCAATTTGCACAAAGCTTTGTGCGGTGACGCTTAGCCTTAATCCGGTGAACTTTTTTTCTTCTCTTTGAGTTTGGGATTAGATCCACCTCCACAAGAATATCAGAATGTTAATAATATACCCATTTTTTGTTTATTTGTCAAATTGAAATCTTGCCAAATAATTTAAAACGTGAGATAATTTAGCAAATGAATATTAAAATTGATGAAGTTCTCAAAATTTGTGCCAAATACCAAAGCAAGACAGATTTAGAATTAATTAAAAAAGCTTATTTATTTAGTGACCACGCGCATTTTGGGCAAAAACGAAAAAGTGGGGAAGATTATATCCAACATCCTTTACAGCTGGCAAAAACCTTAGCCGAGCTTGGTTTGGATGCTCCCACAATCGAGGCTGGATTATTACATGATACTGTTGAAGATGCTGGAATAAATTTAACGCAGATTGAAAAAGAATTTGGCAAAGATGTGGCGGTTTTAGTGGCTGGCGTGACCCGGGTTTCAAAAGTAAGGTTAAAATCAGATTATGTCGAAAATAATTTAAATCCGCGTGAAAAAAGTCAACTTGAAAACTTACGCAAAATGTTTATCGCCATGTCCGAAGATTTACGTGTCATTTTTATCAAATTGGCAGATAGGCTCCATAATATGCGAACTTTGTATGCCTTGCCAGCTTCAAAAGCCACCAGAATCGCCAGGGAAACTTTAGAAATATACGCGCCAATCGCCCATCGACTCGGAATTGGTGAAATTAAGGGCGAACTCGAAGATTTAGCCTTTCCTTATGTATATCCTGAAGATTATAAAACTGTTAAAAGTTTAGTCGGTGTCAGAAGGCTAGAAAATGAAATATATGTCGATCTCGTCATTTCTAAAATAAAATCAGAACTCAAAAAACGAGGCATTAAATTTACCAATATAAATGGGCGGGCAAAACACCTGTATAGCCTTTTTAAAAAACTTAAAAAACATAACCAAAATATGTCTAAAATTTATGATCTCATCGCGATTCGGATAATCTGTAAAACTGTTTCTGATTGTTACGAAATTTTAGGCGAGATTCATCAATTTTTCAAACCCTTGCCAGGCTATATTAAAGATTACATTGCCATGCCAAAGCCCAACGGTTACCAAAGTTTGCATACGACGGTTTTTGCGCTCAAGGGCCGAATTTGTGAAATTCAAATTAGAACCATTAATATGCACGATCATGCTGAAAAAGGCGTCGCCGCGCATTGGCATTATACCAATAATACTGGCGAAAAAAACGAAATTGAAAAAAGGGGGATTTTTGCGCCGAAAAAAGAAATTGCTTGGATTGCTGATTTGGCGCGCTGGCAGGAAAAATTAAATAATCCCCAAGAATTCAAAAAAGTCTTAAAAATGGATTTTTTCTCAGATCGAATTTTTGTCTTTACTCCTGAAGGCGATGTCAGAAATTTGCCCCAAAGCGCCACCCCGATCGATTTTGCCTATTCTGTGCACACGGAAATTGGTGGTACTTGTCGGGGTGCAAAAGTCAATGGGAAAATGGCTTCTCTGGATTACAAATTAAAAAATGGTGATATGATTGAAATAATCACCGCTAAAAATTCAACTCCGAGGCCAGATTGGTTAAAATTAGTTAAAACTACGCAAGCTCGCTCAAAAATTCGAACTTATCTTAAGAACAAAGGCCTAATTTAAAAATTTTAGACTTGATTTCAGATAAAAAAACGTTTAAAATAAGGCTAAATGAATTAAATTTTATTTATTTTAATTAATTAGGAAAGCGAGGCATTATGCTCTTTCAAGCCCCCAGAGGCTGCAAAGACATTCTTCCTGATGATCAAAAGTACTATCAATTTATTGAGCGAACTCTAGACAAGCAAGCAGAGATTAATGGCTATGAAAAAATTGAGACGCCGTTATTTGAATATGAATCGTTATACAAAAAAGGCACTGGCGAAGGCTCAGAGATTGTTCAAAAAGAAATGTATGAAGTCAAAAGGTTGATTAAAGATGAAAACGAAGATAAAGCCGAAAAAGAACGTTTAATTTTGCGACCTGAATATACACCAGGAGTAATTAGGGCTTTTATTGAGCATGGCATGAAAAACTTACCACAGCCTGTTCAATTATATTATTTTGGACCGGTTTTTAGGTACAATCGGCCTCAAAAAGGGCGACTCAGGCAATTTTATCAATTTGGTTTTGAACAAATTGGTGCGGCCGATCCAGCTACTGATGCGCGCATGATTTCTTTAATGCACTCATTGGCAAAAGCTTTACGCTTAGAAGAAGTGGTCATTTTAATCAATAGTATTGGTTGCAGTACTTGTCGGCCGAATTTGAAAGATTATTTAAAAGATTTTTTCAGCAAGAAAAAAGCCGCTCTCTGCGAAGATTGCAAGTCTCGGCTTGAACAAAATCCTTTTCGAATTTTAGACTGTAAAAATGAAACCTGCCAAAAAATTGGCAAAACTACCCCACCGATTATTGACCATCTTTGTGAAGCCTGCAAAGATCATTTTAAACAAGTTTTAGAATTTTTAGATGAATCTGAAATCCCTTATGATTTGGAACCGACCTTAGTTCGAGGTTTGGATTATTATGCTCGGACAGTTTTTGAAATGGTGATGAAATCAGACAATAAGCGACAAAATTCCTTGGCTGGTGGGGGAAGATATGACGATTTAATCCAAATCTATGGCGAAAGACCCACTCCTGCGATTGGGGTGGCTTTTGGTGTCGAAAGAATCATTGAATTATTAAAAGAACGCCATATTAAGCTCGAAGAAGCCGAAAAGCCCCAAATTTTTATTGCTCAATTAGGCGAAAAAGCCAAGAAAAAAGCGATCGCAATTTTGGAAATTTTACAGCATGAAAATATAATCGCTCGTGCCGCTTTGTCAAAAAATACTCTCAAATCTCAGCTCAGAGTCGCGGATCAACTTGAAGTGCCTATTACTGTCATTATTGGTCAGCGTGAAGTGATGGATGGCACCGCCATTATTCGCGACATGCGCGAAGGTGTTCAAGAAATTGTCGAACAAGAAGAGATTTTAGATCGTCTCAAGCGTAAATTAGAACTAAAAAAATAATATTCTGGAGGGAAATTGTCCTCAAAAGTCGGCATTTCAAGAGGCTCAAATCGTCAGGACAATATTCTGGCGGCCTTAAAGCCTTTGGCTGATGATTTGCGCGAAAAAATCGCTCGCAAAAGACGAGTTGTCATAAAGCCTAATTTAGGTTTTATTAAACATAATTTAGCTAACACACAAGCGGAAGCCGTGGAAGCTGTTTTAATGTTTTTACGCCAGTTTTATTCTAAAAAAATCATAATTGCGGAAAGTACTACCGTGGGAGAAACCGATCGAGCCTATTTTGAATATGATTATGAAGATTTAGCCGACAAATACAATGTGGAACTCCGCGATTTAAATGATGATGATTTTGTCGATTTTAAAATTTATGATGGCAGATTATCGCCAAAATCAGAAATTGGTTTGGCTAAAACCTTAGCAAAATCAGATTTTATTATTTCTGTATGCCCGATGAAAACACACGATTCGGTGATTGTCACTTTGGGAATTAAAAATGTCGCGGTTGGTGCGATTAGGCGAAAAGATCGGTCTAAATTGCATGCCGGTCCCAAAGCGATTAATTTATCAATCGCTAAAATTGCCAAAAAAGTTTGGCCAAGCCTATCTGTTTTAGATGGTTTTTGGGGAATGGAGGGGAATGGGCCAGTTGAGGGCGAAAAAGTTGAATTTAAAACCGCCATAGCAAGTCTTGATGCCATGGCCGCTGATGTGATGGGCACGATTTTAATGGGTTATAATCCGCAAGAAATTGGTTATTTATCAGAATTAGCAAATCAAAAAATGGGCACTGCTGACCCATTAAAAATGATTATAATGGGGGGAAATTGGCGAACGATGGTGAGAAAATTTAAACCCCACGAATCATATCAGCAACAACTCAAGTGGCAAACTTAACACGTTTTATTAAGTTCTAAATAGGCGAGCGTCCAATACGAAGAAATAAAAGCATTTGTAGGACCTGAAATCACGGCCATCACTAACAGTAAGAGCACAAAAGCACAAATTGCGTAGATGATAGTTGCGGTAGTGCCAAAAATAAAATATAACGCCACCCCAATCCCGGCAAATAATCCGCCAATTATCAAAAAGCAAATTCCAATTATTATCCCCACAATTAAGCCCAAGATAACAGAAATTAGCCAAATTAGGCTAGTTTCTTTTAGTTTAACCCGAATTGCTCCAAAAGCTTTACCAAGCGCCTCGGAAGCTGATATTTTATCAATCACGATCATTCGTAGGCCGTATTGTCGAATAATATCCAAAATAATCATCGCTAAAATCATTGGCAAAATGACAATTACCATCCAAATAATACCAATCGCATAAATATTTACTATAAACGAGAAAATTACCGGTAAACCTACCAAAAAAATTAAAGCCAGCCCCATTAAAGCTAAAAATAAATCTAAAAATATTACTTGCCAAAAAACATGGTAACCTTTTTTTATGCAACTCGCAAAATCACTTTTGTGGTCGTGCTCTATTTCTTTTACGCCCCAAACCAAACCAGCCTGAGCCACGCGCGAAATGACTATAACCGCGATCGTAATTAAAATAATTATTGCCAAAATAATAATAATCGTTAACCAATGCGCTTCAAGCCAATTGCTGATCCCTGTTAAGGTATCAGTATTATTTAGGCTAATTTTATTGCCTAAAACACGCTCTTTTATGTTTTGCGCCGTGGTAGTGGGATATGTGGGCGCGGTATTGCCATTGTTTTCCCAGATTTTTTTAAATTCATTATAATCTGCAGAGCTAAAATTACCGAAATTAAAATTCGAGCCAGATTGAGTCAAAGCCGCCAAAATTCCCAAGATCCACAAAAATTTGTTTTTGGTAGTAATTAGAAATGCTTTTTTAACAATTCCAAAATAGTTCAAAATAATTCCTTTCAACTATATTATAACAGATTTGTCAAATTATTATAATTTAAAACAATGATTGTTCAAAAAAGTCAATTCTTGACAAGATTTGTCATAGGATTATACTAAAAATAGATGTATAACATTGTGTATAACTTTTAATTTTGATAATTTAGTCGGCGAGTTTAAGGTTGCCCCTCCTTCTTAAACTCGCCCATAGAATTATCAAAGTAAATCAAATCCGAAGCACTAAATCCGAAACAATTTCTAAATCACAAAATCGCAAATCATAAACGAGTTTAGAATTTGAAAAATTAGAATTTAAAATTTGTTTAGAAATTAGATATTAGAAATTATGATTTCTCCGTCAAAAGAGGGCAAAGGAGGTTTAAAATGCCCAAAACCATTACTAAAAATCAAAAGAAAATTTTAGAACTAATTCGTTTGGCCCTCGAAGAGTATGGTGAAGCGCCGACCATCCGAGAATTAATGATGGAAATTGGCGCCAAATCGCCCAGAACCATTTCTCATCACATTGAGCAATTGGAAAAATCAGGTCTGATCAAAAGAACTGGCGAAGCGAAAAGAAATATTATTCTCACCAAAAATGATCCCAAAAATCCTTTTCGAGATTTAGTGCGAGTGCCCTTGGTTGGTTGGACTGCTGGTGGGGAAGCGATTTTTTCTGAAGAAAATATTTTAGATTGGATTTCGATTTCCACGAGATTTTTTAAAGCCCCCTCAAACGATGTTTTTCTGCTCAAAGTACGAGGCAATTCAATGAGCCCAAAAATTGATGATGGCGATATTGTGATTGTTAAAAAACAATATACCGCTGAGCCAGGTCAAACCATTGTCGCTCTTTTAGGTGCGGAAACGACCGTCAAAAAGTATTTACCCCGCGAAGACCATATTGTTTTACAGCCAATCAATGAAAATTTTGAGCCAATTGTAGTTTTCCCCGATGAACTCAGAATTCAAGGCGTAATCCAAGGCGTGCTTAAATATTGTTGAAAACTATGCTTGCAAACTTTATTAAATTATATATTATAATAGGTATAGGGACTAATAATTGATTCGAAGTATAAAGGTATTAATGATTGTTATTATTAGGATCATCATTGTCAGTGCTGTAATCTTTGCTGTTTTGGGTTTTTTATTCTCCATTTTTCAGTGGCTACCTCATTTTCCAGGAGATACCTTTTATACTCGTGAAAATTTTACCTTTTATTTTCCGGTTATTACCTGCGCGGTTATATCAATTTGCGCCGCCGCCATTTTGTGGTTAACCAAAAAAATATAAATTTGAGGTCATTGTGTTTCCATTATCATTTATCCTGCTATTAATCCTCGCTATCCCGTTCCTTTTTTTGGTGTTAAATTATCATATTTCTGAATTAGCTTTTGTCAAATTGGGAATTCCCGCCAATCTTATTTTTGCCGTTTTTATCCTTTCATTACTGGGCGGTTTAATTAATATTCCGATTTCAAAACGAAAAATTACCCAAAAAGATGAATTACCACCCTTAATGTCAATGTTTTTTTATTATCCACCACGAATGAGAGAGCAAATCATTGCCATAAATGTCGGCGGCGCCATTGTCCCGATTTTAATTTCAATTTATTTATTCAAATTTGCCCCAATTGTGCCAGTCATAATTGCCACCACTATTATTACGATTTTAACCAAATTTTTAGCCAGGCCAGTTCCAGGAATTGGGATCGCCATGCCCGCGTTTATCCCGCCGATTGTGGCAGCGGTTTTAGCGATGTTGCTCGCCCATAATCAAAATCCGGCCGCCGTGGCCTATATCTCTGGAGTGATCGGAACCTTGGTGGGTGCAGATTTGCTAAACTTAAATAAAATTAGCAAAATGGGCGGCTATGTCCTTTCCATTGGTGGCGCCGGTGTTTTTGATGGAATTTTCTTAATTGGCGTTATCGCCGCATTATTAGCTTAAATTAATAATTATATAAGGAGGTAGATGAAAAAGAAACAAATTGCGGGAGTTTTGGTTGTTTTGTCTGGATTAGCCATCATTTTAGCTTTCATTGGTTCACTAAATTATGATTTATGGTTAGCTTCAACTCAATGGTTGCTGATTGGTATTGCCTTGGCTGCTTACGGTATTTACGCCAAGTTATAAAGGCTGAGTTTATAATGTAGAATTTATCTGCTGAATTCCAATTATTTCATGAATTAAAAAGAGAGGGAGGGGTTATAATGCCCTTTGAGATTCAACCAAGTTTTATCTTGATAATTTTGGCATTTTTAGGTATTTTTGTTTTTTGGTATCCAAAAACAAGAGTTCTAATTATAAAATATTCTAAATTATTTTGGAAAATTATCTTAATTTGTCTAAATAATCTTTCAAAATTGTATAAAATAATAAGTATTTATTGGGAAAAATACATTTTTGTCTATTTCCGAACACGAGAAAAAGAGCAAATCCGTGGACTGACAAAAATTGCAATTATTCTCATTATTTTTTCCTTTATTCTCAATTCATTTGGCCTTGAACCCGACAGTCCCCAAAAAGCAGTCGCCGGCTATCAATGGACGCCTTCGGGGGGAAGTGTTATTACCGGGAGTGAATATAATACCCAAGATGCAATTGCCAACACGCCTTCATATCGGGCATTAATGTCTAGCGATGATGTCCGCTGGCTGACAAAATATGATCCTGCCGCAGGTTTAGATAAACGGACCTATATTGATGGGGTTCAGCTTCAGGGCGCTAACAAAATGTTTATCACTTATGAAGGTTACGCCAGTGATGCCGCCGGAAATTATACGGTTGAGATTTATGATAACACTGATTTTGTTTGGCGGACTTTAAATTGGCGCGGCACTGCTTTTACTAATACCAGTGACTCAACTTATACTTTTGAAATCTATAATGGTTTTTGGCAATCAGGCGGAAATCCGGTTAATACGCCCTTGTCTCGTTTTGTGACCGGAGATGCCAATAAGAGAGTCTCTATTCGAGTTTATTCGGCCGTAACTGGCGGCAGAATTCATTATTGGGACCGGCTGCAAGTTGAAGTTGGCATTGATCCGGTTTATTACACAAACTCTTTAACTAAATTAAATGGCTGGACAGGGGCAATTACCAATGATTATACCTGGACTAATTATGCCGATGACCAAAGAATGGTTGCCGCAAATCAAGCCGGAACGCCTTTGGATTTTTATCTTTCATACACCGGAATCCAAACATACCCTAGCGCTAATACTATCTTTGTTGATTTTCAAGGCTCAGTTTCAAACGCGGCCCTAACTTATCAGCTTCAAATTTATAATTTTACCGGTTTAAGCTGGGAAAATTTAAACACCACCCTGCTTGCCAATACTACTGAAACAAGTTATTATTTTGCTAAAAATAATGTCACACTTGCAGATTATATTTCTGCTAATGAAGCCAGAATTAGGATTTATACCGCTACTGGCAATACCTACACCTTAAGCGCAGACCGGGTTTATATCACTGTCGGCTCAACTAATACTGACCAAGGTTTGTGTCAGGTTTCTTTTGGCACAGAAGCTGGCGGGACAAATTGTTCAAATACTCGAACGATTGATACTTCAAGCGCCGAGAGTACTTGGCAGCAGACCACAGCGACTACCGCCGCCGCTGGTTATTACCCGGGAGATTACGCTGGAACCTGGGGAACTAATTATTCGGCGTCTGCTAATCTTTCGGTGCCAATTACCATTCCAGACAGTACCGCGGTGACTGGGATTAAATACACGGCTAGATTTCGTTCAAATGTGACCACCAACACGATGATGCCAAGCCTAAAAGATATGTCTGGGATTAATACCTCTGTGGTCGGGACAGGCTATGCCGCACCCGGGGGTTGGGTTGATGTTTCAGCTTCAAATGCATTAACGACTTATTCCACTTTAGAACCAGCCGCTTATACTCTTTCAACTTCATCAGAAGATTTTATTAATACTGAAAGCGATCTTGCGAATATACGCATGCGAACCTCAGCCAGCACTGCTACCGGAAGCGTAACGAGGGACTGGGATTTTGCTTTAATTGCGATTCGATGGCTTGCTGATGACACTGTCGCGGCCGATAATCCCCAATATGTAGCCACATCTGGGTCTCTCCAAACCGGGACAGCGGTTGCAGTTGGCGCGACAAATACCGCATCATATTCCGGCACATTAAATTCTGAAAATTATTACTGGCAAAACCAAAATTCAGCTTCTGGTTTGGATGTTCGGGTCAACATCGATGGTGTTAAACTCAACAATGCCAACAAAATGATTATTACTTATGAAGGCATGGTTTCAAACGCGGCTTTAGTATATTATGTGCAAATCTATGATAATACCAACTCTTTATGGCGAACCTTAAATGACCGAGGAGCAGCCCTCACCAGTATTACGGAATCAAGCTATTATTTCTCGATCTTTAATGGTTTCTGGGGAGCAGACACTCCCTTATCAAACTTTATCACCAGTGATGCCAACAAACGGGTTCAACTAAGAATCTATTCTGAATATAAGGGTACTGCCTATACTCAATCTATAGACCGACTTCAACTTGAAGTAGCCACTGACCCAATTTACTGGGCTAAAGACCAGACAGTTTTAGCGGGTGGAGATGGGGCAGTGACTAGTACCGGAACTAATGCCAGAGCCTTTGATATTACTAAAGATTCCTCTTATACGTATGCAGTAGGATATTGCGGAAATGATTGGTGCATAGAAAAAAGAAGAATTTCTGACGGAAGTTTAGTCAATGATTTTGGCAATAATGGTTTGGTTATTGGTACAATATCGAGCAATAATGCGACTGCGCTTGCGATTGACGCAACTTATATGTATATTGTCGGGAATACTGGTGGATTTCCAAGTAATTTTTATTACGAAAAAAGAAACCTTATTGATGGTAATCTAGATTTAGGTTTTGGGACTAACGGTGTTATTACCGGTGATCCCGATAGTAATATGGCTACAAGTATTGTCATTGATAATAGTAATATGTATGTGATTGGATACGACGATTCAAATAATTTACGCATTGAAAAAAGATCATTAACTAATGGCACATTAGATGCAGGTTTTGGTACCAATGGTGTGATCACTGGCGATCCATCAAGCAATATCGCTGAAGATATAGCCATAGATAATGAGTTTATGTATGTGGTAGGAGCTGATGACACTCCGGACTGGCGAATCGAGAAACGTTATTTATCTGACGGCGACCCGGATGTAACTTTTGGCATTAATGGGGTGAAAACTAGTGACGCCGCCAGTAAATATGCTTTTGCAATTGCGATTGACGCGACTCAAATGTATGTGGTGGGTCAAGATGAAACGCCGGATATTCGTATTGAAAATAGATTGCTTTCTGATGGCAGTTTGGATTTGACTTTTGGTTTAAATGGGGTGAAAACTAGCGACGCCGCAAGTGTTGTCGCCCAAGATATTGCCATTGACGACCAATATATGTATTTGACAGGGTCCAACACTACCCCGGACTGGCGAACTGAAAAACGCCTCTTATCTGATGGCAGTTATGATTTAGGTTTTGGTACTAACGGTGTTGCGACTAGTGCCTCAGCGAGTGACTACGCTTTTGGTATCGTGATTGATGCAAATGATATGTACATCGCCGGTAGTGAATACGCAGCCGATTGGCAGTGGCGGGTTGAAAAAAGAAGTTTATCTGACAGCTCTTTAAATACAATTTATGGAAGTCTTAATAATAATTACAAATTTACTCATCCGGCGGCTGGCAGCGCCATCTCTACTGGCGGTTCAGATGACCAAAGGATGACTTTTGCCAATCCTTCAGGTGCCTCTTTTGATTATTATCTCACCTTTGGCAATGTGACTAAATACACTGGTGCGAATGCGATTCTGGTCTATTATGAAGGCAACACCTCTACTGCCAGTTTAACCTATAAAATTAAAATCTATAATTTTACCACTCCAGGCTGGGAAGATTTATCTAGCACTGTTTTTGCTAATACTTCAGATACTGCATATCAATTTGCCAAAGCTCCCATTGCCAATCTTGATGATTACATCTCTGATGGCAATATCAGGATTGGTTTTTACACCAATACCACTCAAGCTGGTACTTTTTCTGTTGATTACGTTTATGCCACCCTGGGTAGCGTGATTTCCGATGCTGGCAATTCTGAATTAACTTTTGGCGCCACCAATGGCGGCTCTTCATCATTAAATAGCCAATCCATAGATACAAGTTCAACCTCGCCTTCTACCTGGCAGATAAATACTTCAAATACCGGTGCAAATCCTTATGCTTCAGATTGGGCAGGACAATATAGTGTCAATCAGCAAGCCACCGCTTTAATTGATTTTTCAACTACTTTAGGGAATAATACCCCCACCACTGGTATCAGATATGCTTTTCGGATGTTAACTGCTTCCACCAGTTTGACTTGGCAAGGGTATCAACAAGATTATTCGGGATTAATCGGCACTGTTGGCGGTTGGTTAGCAGCTGGTACAACCAATAGTTCCGATTCAACATATACATATACCGAAGGCTGGAATGGCACCACTTTTAGAAATAATGAAAATTATCTCAATACTTTCGAAAATACCTTGAATTTAAAATTAAAACCGACTGCCAGTACCCGAGGTACCCAGTTAACCACCAATTGGGATTTTGCTTTTGCCTCTTTGCGTTGGTATGAAAATTCAGCCAACGCCCATTATAATTTTCAACTCACCCCAACCAATAGCAGTATTACTTTAGGTTCAGATATCGATCCTCAAGATGCGGTGCAAAATGTTGGTTCTTGGCGGGCCGCCTTAGCTTCAGATGATAATAGATGGGTAATTAAAAATGACCCTACCGCCGGACTTGATGCTAGAATCAGCCTTGATAATATTGACTTAAACTCCGGCAACAAAATGATGATTACTTATGAAGGCTCAGTCTCATATGCCTCAGCTTATTATTTTGTCCAAATTTATGACAATGTAAGTTCGGTTTGGCGAACTTTAAATGACCGAGAAGTAGCTTTAAATAATACCACCGAAACTAGTCCATATTATTTTTCAATTTTCAACGGTTACTGGAATGATGGCGGGGGTTCTGTTAACGCGCCTTTGAGTAATTTTATCACCAACGATGCCAATAAACGGGTTCAGATTAGATTTTATTCGACGACGAACATTGTTGGATTTACCTTAGCAATAGACCGTGTGCAGGCCGAAGTCGCGACTGATCCGGTTTATTGGCCAAGTAATTTTAATTTATCAAGCGGCAGTGATGGGATTATGGATGGCGTTGTCGCTAGTGATAGCATTCGCGCTATGGCGAAGGATACCAGCTATATGTATGTGGTAGGTAATGATAGCACTCCTGACTGGCGAGTTGAAAAAAGAAGTTTAATAAGCGGCAGTTTGGATACTGGTTTTGGCACCAATGGCGTAGCCACCGGCGCTTCGGCAAGCAACTGGGCTTATGCCATTGCTATTGATGCTAACTTTATGTACGTTGCAGGGGGTGATAGTACTCCTGATTTGCGCATTGAAAAACGCAGATTGTCTGATGGCAGTTTAGATGTAGGTTTTGGCACCAATGGCGTGGTTACTGGAGCATCGTCTAGTAATGGAATTTCGACCATTGCCATTGATTCTACCTATATGTATGTGGCTGGGTGGGATAGCACTCCTAATTGGCGCATTGAAAAACGCAGCTTGTCTAATGGCAGTTTAGATTTAGGTTTTGGCAATAATGGCGTCATTACCAGCGATTCGGATGGCGATTATGCTCAAGCTATTGCCATTGACACTAATTTTATGTATGTGGCGGGAATAACCGGCGCTCCTAATTGGCGCATTGAAAAACGCAGCTTATCCGACGGCAGTTTAGATTTAGGTTTTGGCACCAATGGCGTAATCGCTTGCGACCCAGCAAGCAATGATCTGGGGGGGATTGCTGTAGCTGCCGGTTTTATGTATATAGCAGGTTTTGATGACACTTTTAATTGGCGCATTGAAAAACGCAACTTATCCGACGGTACTCCGGATAATGGTTTTGGCACCAACGGTGTCGTCACCGGCGACCCGGCGAGCAACAGGGCTTATGCCATTGCCATTGATGCTACCTATATGTATGTAGCGGGACGCGATGAAAATACTAAATGGCGCATTGAAAAACGCAACTTATCCGACGGTACTCCGGATAATGTTTTTGGCACCAACGGTGTCGTCACCGGCGATGTAACCAGTTTTGTTGCTTTTGCCATTACTATTGATGCCAGCAAAATATATACGGCAGGTTCTGATTGGGTGGGTAACTGGCACATTGACAAAAGAGCTCTTTCTGACGGTGCCTTAGATACATCTTCTGGCTCAGGTTTTGGCAATGTTGATTATAATACTTACAAAGCCACTCATCCAATTGCCACGACAGCAATTTCTTCGGGCGGTTCGGATGATCAATACCTAGCTGTTCAGAATATCTCTGGTCAATCGTTTGACTTTTATCTGACTTTCGGCAATGTTGCCACCTATACCGGTGCTAATGCCCTTTTTGTTTATTATGAAGGTAAAACCTCAGCGGCAGGTTTAACCTACAAAATTAAAATCTATAATTTTACTACCCCCGGCTGGGAGGATTTATCAGCCACGGTTTTTGCTAACACCACTGATACAGCCTACCAGTTTGCCAAGGCTCCGATTGCAAATCTCGATGACTACATTTCGGGCGGGAATATTCGGATTGGTTTTTACACACCTTCCACCACAGCTGGGAGCTTTAGTATTGATTATCTTTATCTGATGCCGGGTTCAGTGATTGACAATGCCGCTAATTCGGAAATATCTTTTGGCACAGAAGCGGGCGGTACCGCCGCCACCGGGACGCAAAGCTTGGATACAAGCTTAGGAGCAGGCGCCGAAAATTATTGGGGAGTCACCACCGCGACAACTGCCACTAATCCTTATTTTGGCGACTGGTCAGGAACCTACAGCACAAATGATAACGGCGCCGCTAATATCTCCTTTCCGGTGACAATGCCCGCCAACGCTAAAGTGACTAACACCAGGTCTGTGGCAAGGTATTTGTCTAATTCAGCCGCAAACACGATTGAATACGCTTTTAAAGATTATGGCGGAGCTTTGGGAACAACCGGCGGTTGGGTTGATCCGGGCGCTGTCAGCAATAACTCTTCCACTTATTCTATAAATTACTATCGGCAAACCACAAATCCCGAAGATTTTATCAATACCTCAACTAACAAAATGAACATGAAAATCAGAACCACCGCCAGCACTGATGCTAATTTGGTCACTTACCGCTGGGATTTTGCTTTCGTCACTTTTGCTTGGACAACCGAAGAAGATCACCCTTCGGGTTCTCATCAATTCACCGGTACAGGCGGTTCTTTAGAAGTTGGGATAGGCATGGCGTTGTCATCAACTAATTATGGCAGCTGGCGCGGGACTTTAGCGTCTGATAATGGTTACTGGCAAAACCAAAATTCAGCTTCGGGTTTAGATGTGCGAGTCAGCATCGATGGTGTTAAACTCAACAATGCCAACAAAATGATTATCACTTATGAGGGCATGGTTTCCAACGCGGCCTTAACTTATTATGTCCAAATATATGATAATACCGCTGGTTTCTGGCGGACCCTAAATGATCGAGGCGCCCTATTAACCAGCACCACCGAATCAACTTATTATTTCTCCATCTTCGACGGTTTTTGGGGTTCAAGTACTCCCTTATCAAACTTTATCACCAGTGATGCCAACAAACGAGTTCAATTAAGAATCTATTCCGAATATACTGGCACGGCCTACACCCAATCTGTTGACCGATTCCAACTTGAGGTTGCCACGGATCCTGTTTATTGGGCTAAAGACCAGACAGTCTTGGCGGGTGGAGATGGGGTAATTACTAGTGCTGCTGATGGCTATGAAGCCACTGATGTTGCCAAAGATGATACCTATATGTATGTGTTTGGAAACAATGAATCTTTTGATTGGCGGGTTGAAAAAAGAAAGTTATCCGATGGCACCCTAGATGTTGGTTTTGGTAATAATGGTGTTGTTTCAAGCCCGGGAGCAAGTAATTATGCTGAAGCCATTACTATTGACTCGACTTATATGTATATCGTAGGTAGTAATTGGACAACTGAGGACAAAATACGAGTTGAAAAACGTCGTTTGTCTGATGGTAGCTTAGATATGAGCTTCGGCACAAATGGTGTAATTTTAGGTGATTCAAGTAGTTCTTATGCTTACGCCATTGATGTTGACTCAACTTATATGTACATAGTTGGAACTGATGACACTCCTGACTGGCGAATTGAGAAACGTTATTTATCTGATGGCAGCTTAGATTTAAGTTTTGGGAATAATGGTATTATCACTTGCGATCCTTTAAGTTATGCAGCATTAGCAATTATTATTGATAATAATTTTATGTATATTACCGGGAGAGATGAAACGGCAGATTGGCGCATTGAAAAAAGGGCTCTTTCAAATGGTGATTTAGATTTAGGTTTTGGCGATCAAGGTGTAATCACCGGTGACCCGGCAGGTTTCGCGGCTAATAATCTTGCCATTAATGACACGTATATGTATGTCGTTGGAAATATCCCAACCCCTGATTGGCGCATTGAAAAAAGAGCTTTACTTGATGGTAGTTTGGACTTAAGTTTTGGCAATAATGGTGTTATTTCAGGTGATCCATCCAGTAATACTCCATATGATATTACTATTGATTCAAATTATATGTATGTTACCGGAGATCAATGGGCGGCTGGATATGACTGGCGAATTGAAAAACGAGCCCTCTCAGACGGTGCTCCAGATTTAGGTTTTGGCACCAACGGGGTGATCACCGGTGATGTAGCCACATATCGGTCTTATGGCATTGTTAAAGACTCAAATGATATGTATGTGGTTGGGGGTGACGGTTCTGATTGGCGAATTGAAAAACGAGCCCTCTCAAATGGTGCCCTAAATACTATCTTTGGCAGTCTTAATAATAATTACAAATTTACCCACCCGGCGGCTGGCAGCGCTATTTCCACTGGCGGTTCAGATGATCAGAAGTTGGCTTATGTCAATCCTTCAGGTGCCTCTTTTGATTATTATTTAACTTTTGGCAATGTCGCTACTTATACTGGCGCAAATGCAATTTTGGTCTATTACGAGGGTATGACTTCCACCGCTAGCCTTACCTACAAACTTAAGATATATAATTTTACTAATTTGAACTGGGAAGATTTATCCTCAACTGCTCTTGTCAATACGGCAGATACTGCCTATCAGTTTGCCAAAGCGCCCATTGCAAACCTCGATGATTATATCCAAGGCGGCAATATCCGGATTGGTTTTTATACCTCTACCACCCAAGCCGGCACTTTTTCTGTCGATTATATTTATGCCACCCTGGGCAGTGTGATTTCTGATGCGGGGAATGCCCAAATCTCTTTTGGCTCAACTGACGGTTCAAGCGCTTTAAACACCCAAAACCTCGATGCTTCTTTAGCCAGTCCTGCTGTTTATGGCGTAAATACTGCCACCACTGCCGCCAGTTTTTACGCGAATGATTATGCACCAGGTCTATATAATGTTGCTCAAAATGGGGCCGCGAATATCAATTTTAACATCACACCCACTAATAATACTTTTGTGACCGGTATTCGATATGCGGCGCGTTATCGTTCTAATTCAACTTTACTGACAGTCCAGCCTAATGTTTTTGATTACAGCGGTTTACTTGGGGTATCAGGCGGCTGGTTAGCGGTCGGCACCACCAATGCCCTTACTACCTATACTTATTCTGAAGGTTTTCATAATGCCACGAATAATAACGCTTGGGGTTTTAATAACGATCTTTCTAATATGCGTTTGAGAACTACCGCCAGTACTTTAGGCACCCAAACGGCAATGGGCTGGGATTTTGCCTTTATGAGCATACGTTGGAGTGAGGTTGAGCGAATAGTGACGGTTGGTACCACTGGCACTCAAACTGCCGATATGGATATTCCTTCCTCCAATAATTATGTCGGCGGCGCTTTTACTTTTATTCGGGATGCTAGCACCGCTAATATTACTTCAATTACTATTTCTGAAACAGGTTCAGTCTCTGCCAATGCTAATCTGGCTAATTTAGACCTTTATTATGAAACTGCCGATATTTGTAATTATAATGGGAATGAAACACTTTTTGGCACGGCGGCTAATTTTAATGCCTCGGAAAAAGCGACCGTGACTGGAACAATGGCGGTAGGCACGTCCCAAATCTGCGTATATCCGGTTTTGGATGTAGGGGCTGGCACTGAAAATGGCCAGATCATGGAGATAGAAATTACAAATCCTTCAACCGACGTGGTAGTTTCTTCCGGAATTGTCAGTCCTGATACTGTAGTGGCGATTGCTGGCCTCACCACTTTAGGCAATAATCCGCCTAATAACCCGGCTAATTTAGTCCAGCTAAAAACCGATAATACCGTAATTTCCACCGGCGGCTGGACCAATGAAACTTCAGTCAAATATACTGCCACGGTCACTGATCCCAACAACGATCAAATTAGATTGTGTGTCGAAAAAGACCCGCTTGGAACAGGTTTTAGTGGTACCGAAGATGCTTGCGGTGATTTGGTGGCTTCTGGCTCAACCGCTAATGTCACTATTTCTACTCAAACTGATAATACCCAATACCACTGGCAAGCCCGAGCCAAAGATGATCAAGATGAATATTCTTCCTGGGTTTCTTATGGCGGCAACGGTGAAAATGAACGAGATTATGGTCTTGATGCCAGTCCTCCAACCAATGATTCCTTAACCTTTACTAATCCTTATGCTGGGGTCGGAAACAGCGCTGTGGCCGATGATACTACTTCTTGGAATTTTCAAGCAAAAGTGACAGAATTGGCCGGAGTGGGTAACATTGATTATGTCGAGATTCGTTTTGCAAATTCTTCGGATAACACCCAGCCTTATGATTCTTTGAAATTGCGCTGGACCGAAGCTACAGACACTTTTACTGAAATAACCGATGTGCAAGATACTGCCATCATCACCTCAATCGCGGCTGATTCAAATGCGGTTGACAATCAGTGGACATTGGATTTCAAAATAAAATTTAATAATAATTTTTCTCTCAAAGATACTAATTACAACGTTGAACTTTATGCAGTAGACGATCTTAGCAATGCTGATAATGATGATTATTCAAATCTATATCAAGTAACCGCCCTATCACTGTCCTTAAATCTTGATTCTAACAGTCTAGATTTTGGCAGTTTAGCTCCTGGGACACCCAAAACTTCAACTTCCATTTCAACCGTGACCACCAATGCGCCTAACGGTTATGATTTGAAAATTCATGATGATATTGTCGGCAACAATTCAAGTTTAAGACATACCGATTTGATGACATATATTATGGATTATTTAGGGACGATTAATGCGCCAACGCCATGGAGCGGAACGGGTTTGGGGATATGCGTTTATTCGGCAACTAATAAAGAGGCAAAGTGGGGATTGGGAATTTCTGAAGCTGATATCAATAATCGTTATGCCGGCATCCCCCAAGTCACAGCTACAATTCACAATAAAACGAGTAGCCCAACCTTAAACGATCAAACCAGAATCGGCTATAAATTAGATGTGCCGAATACCCAAAAACCTGGTACGTATTCTGGCAACGTCACGTTTACAGCGACCGCACTTTTATTTTAATTTTGTTTTAGGGGATTTAAGATGAGATATTATAAATTATCAATTATTTTCGTCATTATTGCTTTATTTTTCGTTGGTGCAAATTCTACGCAAGCGGCTTCTCCTTTTTCCCTAAAAATTTCTCCTTTAACCTTTAATTTTGAAATTAAAAAAGGAGGGAGCGAAACTGATAAAATTTTCTTAACTAACCCGGTAAATTACCAAACCAAAATTAATTTTGAGGTAGAAGATTTTATTATGGAAGACGAGCAAGGAACACCGAAGTTTTTGCCAAAAGGATCAGGAAAAACTACTTTAGCAAGTTGGATTGAGGTTTCAGCTGATAATTTTTATTTGAGTCCAAATGAAACTAAAGAAATTCCTTTTACAATTACAGTCCCCGCAAACGGGGAACCCGGTGGTCATTATGCCGCGATTTTTTTCAAAACTGAGCCGACATCGACCAAAGGGCAGGCCCAACTTGAAATATCGGGTCGGGTAGGAGCCTTAGTTTTGGTTTCAGTGCCGGGTCAAGTTTCCAAAACCGGGGAAATTTTGGAGTTTAAAACCCCGAAATTTGTAAATTCGGGGCCGGTTAAACTTTTTGTGAGATTTAAAAATACCGGCACGGTCCATTATCAACTTGGTGGGACAATAAAAATTTATAATTGGTTAGGTAAAGAAACGGCGACTGTCCAGCTACCCGAACATCTGGTTTTGCCAGGCAGTACTCGCCAATTTGAGGGGAGTTGGAAAGCAAATTTTTTATTTGGCAAATATAAAGCTCGGTTGGAAATGAAAGATGGTGGAGGGAACACAAGAACTGCTGAGGCAATATTCTTCGCTTTTCCATGGAAAATAGGTTTAATAATTTTAGGAAGTTTGCTAATTTTAATTAACATCACATATATAATAAAAAGAAAGTTTAAAATAGTTAGAAAATAAAGGGGGGAAAATGCAAAAAAGAAGCAAGTTTTTATCAATTATGGTAGTTATTTTGACAATTTTTTGGCTTTGGCAAACGACCTTGGCAGCTGATACACAATCTTTAAATATGAATGTGAAAGTGATTGATGTGCTACCCCCTGCCAATGTTTCTAATCTAACCACCTCAGCCGGCGATCGCCACATTACTCTAACTTGGGTTAATCCCACAGATGCTGATTTTAAGGGCGTCAAAATACAAAGAAGAACCAACTATTATCCAGTAGATCCAAATGACGGCGATAATGTTTATAATGGCAAAGAGACGTTATTTGTTGACCAGAATTTAACCAATGATATTCGTTATTATTATACGGCTTTTGTCTATGACTATACTGGTAATTTCGCTTCGGGTGCAGTAACCTCGGCAGTCCCGACGGCGCCAACACTCACCCTACTTGAAGAAGAAGGAAGATTACTTTTGCCAACAACCCCACAGACTAATATCAAGGCTCCGGTTAAAAAAGAAAAAATAGAAACTATCGATTTTAACTTTTATATTGTTTTTGATAAAGGTCCCCTTAAAATTGACCTAAACAATTTGCAGCAGTTGAAGGCAGTCAAAGAATCAAAATTGATGATAACGGTGCGAGATGATATTTTTCCAAAAGAGGTGAATGTTATCGCGGTCACCATCGCTGGTTCTTCATATTTAATGCAACGGGTTCCTGATCAGCATCTTTATCGGACTATTTTTACCATGCCGACCCAAAAAGGAATTTATGATATTACGGTGATTATCATCTATAAAGACGGCACCACTCAAGATGTTAAAATTAAAACCGTCGTTGATCCTTTCGGTTATGTTTACCAAGAAAAATCATTTTTCGGATTTGGCGAAAAGCAAGAAGTTAGAATTAATGGCGCCCAAATCACCCTTTATTATTCAAAAGGTAATAAATGGCATGAATGGAATGCCGAGGAGTTTAACCAACAAAACCCAATAACTACCGATAAGACTGGTGAATATTATTTCTTTGTCCCTAATGGTAAATATTATATGAAAGTAACTAAATCGGGTTATTTAAGTTATCAAACTACGCCTTTTGAGGTTAAAGATCAAGTCCTTAACAAAAATATTAAACTTGTGCCAATTTTTCGGGCTTGGTTTTTGCTGATATTGGCGTTAATTGTGCTTCTTGGTATTATTTTGATAATTGTGATTAAGAAGAGGAAACGAAGATTGCAAAAACCGAAAAATCTAGATATAATAAGCTAGTCCAATTATTGCTGGGGCGATTAGCTCAGCCCCAAAGGGGCCCTTTTCCCCAAGGGAAGCCTTCGGCTCGGAGTGGTAGGTATGACTTATTATGTTCATTTTTTAAAAAGTAAAAAAGATAATCAATTTTACATTGGATGTACAAGTAAAAACCCTAAAGAAAGATTAAAAGAACATAATTTCGGGATGGTAAAATATACTTCGGTACGAAGACCATTTAGGTTGTATTATTTTGAAAGTTTTGCCAATAAAAAGGAAGCATTTAAAAGGGAATGGTACCTTAAGCATCCACAAGGATACCAAGATAAATTAAGAATAAAAAATAAAATAAGCGTAAATTAGCTTTGTAGAATTTATCTTCTGAATTCCAATTATTTCACGAATTAAAAAGAGAGGGAGGGGCTAATGCCCTTTGAGATTCAACCAAGTTTTGTCTTGATAATTTTGGTATTTTTAATGCTATTAAATTTTCTATGGAAAATAGTTAAAATTACTCGATTTCCACGCGGTAATTTAATCGTTTTTTTGTTAATTTTGGTATCTTTTTCCTCATTTATGGCTTTCGGGCTTTCGGAACAACCCCAACAAGTCCAAGCCGCTGCTAAAACTTGGGATGGAGAAGGAACGGATGGAACTTGCGGCGGCGGCGCTGGCGATGGCAATAAATGGTCGTGCGCTTTGAATTGGGATAATGATGCCTTGCCGGTGCCGGCAGATACTGTTACTTTTAATTCCACTTCAACAAAAGACGTGACTATTGATGCGGCTGTCACAGTGGCTGGTTTTACCATCGCTGCCACTTATTCTGGTACCATTACTTCTTCCGCGGGAGCAAACTTAGCCATTAATGGCAACTACTCCCAATCAGCCGGCACTTTTTCACCAGGTTCAACCACAATTACGGTATCTGGACATTTTTTCATCTCAGCTGGCACTTTTACAGCTGGAACATCTACCTTAATTATGACTGGAGATTACAGGGGCCTTGCCGCAGAAGGCAAAACCCTAAATAATCTCACCATTTCTGGAATTGTTGGTATCAATACTAACCTTTCCATAGCTGGAACCGGTATCTTAACGGTCGATGCGGCAAAAAGTATTTATATTTCAGAATATTATACTTTATCAATGTTATCTGGAGCCACCACCACAATAAACGGGACAATTGATGGCATTGGCACCTTGGAATTAATTGATGGATCCGGTGTAAATTTATCTGCGGGCGGGACTTTAAGATCAATTACCAGATTTACGACCTCGACTTCTAACACTACTATTCCAGACCGTGCATACGGCTCAGATCTCGAATTATACAACAATACCGGATCTGGATATTCTGGAATAATGGAGGCAGGCACTACCACCATTAATGATAATTTATATTTATACGCCAATGGCGCCGGCAACATCACTTTAGATGCTGTCACAAATGATCCCGACGTAGATATTGAAGGCAGTTTTGATTATATTGGCACCGGTGCCGGCTTAGAAGATGCTTCGCTTGGTGATGGTAATTGGAATATTGCGGGATCAATAAGTTTGGCCGGTGGAACCTTAACTGATGATGCCTCGAGCGTATATTCCGATGGAGGTGAAGTAGTTGAAGCAATGGGCGTAACGCTGGGGAGTAGTGTCATAAATATAATTAAATATAATGGAGATTTAATTGCGGCTGGTGATTTTACCAATATTGGAGGAGACCCAAATGCCGATTATATTGTTAGATGGAATGGTGCAAATTGGGTGGCGATGGGTTCAGGTTTAAATAATGAAGCAGTAGATTTGTTGGTTTATAATGGCTATTTAATTGTGACAGGTTATTTTACCACTGCCGGTGGTGTGACTGTCAATGGTATCACCAAATGGGACGGGGCAAGTTGGACGGCAATCGGTACCGGAATTTCCGGGAGTCAGGGGTATGCTTTGGGAGTCTACAATGGCAAAATGATTCTTGGCGGCGAATTTACCTCAGTGAGTGGTGTCTCGGCAAATCGGATTATCTCCTGGGATGGCATCACTTGGACAGCGCTCGGGACTGGATTAACAGGTGGGCCGTTTGGCGGTAACTGGGTGAATGATTTAACAATTTATAATTCAGGTTTAGTGGTTGGTGGACAATTTGGCACTGCGGGCGGGGTGACTGCGAACAAGATTGCCAACTGGAACGGCTCAACTTGGTCAACTTTTGGTTCAGGTATTGGCAATCAGTACAGTTCGGTCGCAACGGTTGAGGTTTATCATGGTAACCTATACGCTGGTGGCGGATTTAGGACTGCCGGTGGATTAACGGTAAATGGTATTGCTAAATGGAACGGTGCCGCCTGGTCAGCCTTGCCTGGTGGCGGAACTCCAAATTACGTTTTTGCATTTTTCGTTTATCAAGGAAAGTTGCTTGTTGGCGGAAATTTTAACTTAATTGGTGGCGTCGCCGCAACACGTACCGCATTTTGGGATGATTCTTCATGGTCGACCGCGATTAATATGGATGAAACAAGCTCGAGCGTTGGAAATTTTATTGGTTATAACGGTAAAATTGTTATCGTCGGAGATTTAGATAAAACTTACAATGGTACCATAATTCGCCAATTAATCACTTGGCGGGAAAATTCAGTTACTGTTAATGGCCAAACCTTAAATAATCTAGAAATTACCAATACTTCAGCGGCCGGGGTTGCATTTAAAGACTCAGCGACAATTGCCGGTACCTTTACGGTTGATACCGCTTCGGTTATTTTAAATTTTAACGCCGGTTCTACCTATACTGTCAATAATATTACTCTTAATGGTCAGGCTGGTACGTCAAGGATTAATTTATCAAGTTCAAGTGCGGGCACGGATTGGAATTTAAATGTTTCAGGTGCACAAACTATCAATTATGTTGAAGTTTCAGATTCAGACGCTTCGGGTGGCAGTACAATTGATGCTGATGACGGCACGAACCGTGACCGGGGCGGCAATACAAACTGGGATTTTGATGATTCAGAGGATAGATATTGGGTAGGCGCAGCTCCTGCTGGTTGGAATAACACCGCCAACTGGTCTGATATTTCAGGTGGTTTAGGCGGGCATAGTATCCCATACAGAGCAAATTCAGTCTATTTTGACAATGGCGGCGCTGGCAGTATTACGATTAATGACGATACCGATATCGAAGTGGCTAAATTGACGATTGAAGCGACTTTTCCTGGAGGTTCAACTTTTGATGCGGATAATGTTGAAATTACCTGTAATGGAGATTTTAGTGTATTTGGCGGCACATTCAATGCCGGAACCTCTACGCTAATTATGGATGCGACTGCGGCAAATTCAAATTTAATAACTAATGGTTATACTTTAAGCAGTGTTGAATTTCATCTTGATAATACCGCGGCTGCGAATAGAACGATAATTTTAGGATCAGGACCCGGTGAGACCTTGGCTTTTAGCGGTAATTTTACCTTAGATAATAATGATGACAATAATTTAATTGTCGATTCTGCCTCTAATGATCCAACGATTAATATCATCGGTTCAATCAGTGTTTCTGGTACAGGCGCTGGATCTGATTCACTTCAAATGGGTGACGGCACCTGGACTGTTTCCGGCAATGCTGATCTTTACGGAGGTTCAATTACCGCGAATTCATCTACTTTGGTAATGAATGGTTCAAATAAAAATATTATTGGAGGCAGTAATACACTTCATAATCTCACCATTTCAGGCGTGATTGGTTTAGATGGCAGCCTTAACGTTGATGCCACTGGCACCTTAACGGTAGATAACACTAAAACACTTCAAATTTCGCCATCTGTCACCTTGTCAATGCTATCAGGAGCCACGACTACAATAAATGGCACCATTGATGGTCCGGGCACCCTTGAACTTATTGACGGAGCTGGTGCTAATTTATCCACCTCAAACACCTTAAGAGCCAAAACCAGATTTACCACTTCAACTTCGAATATTACCATTCCTGCCCGAACCTATGGCTCAGACCTTGAGCTCTATAATAATACTGGCTCAAGCTATTCCGGCATTGTTAATGCTGGTTCTATCAGTATTACCGGCAACCTCAATATCAGCGCTAATTCCACTGGTAGCCTGACTTTAAATGCCGCCACCAATGATCCTAATTTTGATATTGAGGGCAGCTTAGATTATACCGGCATCGGTGATGGTTCAGAATCTATCTCCATGGGTGACGGTTCTTGGAACATTGCCGGCTACACAGACTTTACTGGCGGTACCTTAACTCAAGATGACTCTGAAGTAATTATGGATGGTTCAACTAATGCTTGGTCAGGATTCGGTGTTGGTACATCAGGTGAGTACCCATATGTTTTATCGATGACAAATTATAACGGAAAACTTATTATAGGAGGTGGGTTTACGACTATTGATGGAGTTCCTGCAAATTACATTGCTCAATGGGATGGCACTAATTGGACTGCATTGGGCACGGGCATGGATAGTTATGTTCGCGCTTTGACGACATACCAAGGTTATTTAGTTGCGGCCGGTAGTTTTTATACCGCCGGCGGTGTAGCTGTTAACCAAATTGCCAAATGGGATGGTGCGAATTGGTCAGCGATGGGAGAAGGTTTAACCGGCACAAATTCTGAAGTTGACGCGCTTTGTGTATATCGTGATAAGCTGTACGTAAGCGGTGATAGTTTTACGATTGATGGGCAAACTGACAATAGTATCGCCGAGTGGGATGGGTCAGATTGGTCAATCGTAAGCGGTTCACCTTCATCAAGCGTTTTTAGCTTAATAGTTTATAATAATAATCTTATTGTCGCTGCATATGATGAAGTGGTACCCGGGATTAGTTATATTGCCCAATGGGACGGTTCAACTTGGTCAGCCCTTGGAAGTGGTGTAAATAATTATGCCTATAGCTTAGAAATATATAATAATAAATTGATTGTGGGGGGTACTTTTACGACTGCCGGCGGCATTACCGTAAACAGTATTGCCCAATGGGATGGCGCAAATTGGTACGCCATGGGTACGGGCATGGATCAATATCAGCTCGTCAGAGCAATGTATGTAGAAAATAATTATTTATTTGCTGGCGGAAGTTTTACGACTGCCGGTGGAGTGACGGTTAATAAAATCGCCAAATGGAACGGTACGAGCTGGTCGGCGATGGGTACGGGTATGAGTGGAAATGAAGTTTATGCGATTAATTCTTATAATGGTAATTTAATTGCAGGTGGCTCTTTTACGACCGCCGGTGGAGTGACTGTTAATAATATTGCGAAGTGGCGGCCATCAACAATTACTTCTGCTTCGCAGACACTTAACGATTTAACCATTAAAGAAACTTCAACTGAGGGGGTTGTACCGGTTGATACTTTAAATGTCGCGGGGAATTTATCTGTTTCTGCTGATGGGGCAGATAATGCTATTTTTAATGCCGCCGCCAACGATCCAACCATAAATGTTGCTGGTAATGTCGATTTTACCGGAATAGGTGGAGGATCGGAATCGCTCTTAATGGGTGATGGCACTTGGACTGTTTCTGGAAATATCAATTTTACTGACGGTACTGCCACCGCCAATAATTCAATCCTTATTCTTAACGGATCTAATCAACAAAATATTACCAGCGCCGGTAGTTATTTGAATAATTTAATTACCAAAAACACCTCGGTTAATGGTGCCAGGCCGACTGACGCCTTAGTTGTTGATGGGTATTTTTATCTCCAAGCTGATGTCGCCTCGGCAGTTACATTTGATAATGCTAATAACGTTGCTGTTACAATCGCCGGGAATTTATATACCAATCTTGGCATTGGCGCCGGTGACAGAAATCTCAAATTAGGCAACGGTACTTGGCAAGTTGGTAACAATCTTGATTTAAGCCTGGGTACGCTTGATGAGGGAAATTCTACCGTGATTATGACTGCCACTTCGGCCGGCAAAACAATCGAAAGTAACGCTCAATCATTTAATATTTTTGAATTAAATGGTTTAAACGGCGGATGGGATTTATCTTCTATATTAAGAAGTATTAGCCTGACCCTCTCCAATGGTACCTTAACCACCAATGATTTTGATTTAGATATGGGTACGGGATTGGCCGGGGGGAGTTATTCTCAAACAAATGGTATCTTAAATGCTGGAGCCTCACAAATTACTTGTTGGGGAAATTTTTCAGTGACCGGTGGAACTTTTAATGCTAATACTTCGCTAATCACGCTTGGTATCCGAGATTTGGGCAGTTCAACTTTTACGGGCGATGGTTATACATTCAATGACATCGCTTTCGTAAAGGTGCTTGGTGGTGGCGTTGGAACAATTAATTTAGGGTCAGGGACTTTGAATTTTACCGGAGATTTCTTTTTATCCAATTCTTCAGGCAACTTAATTGTTTCCGCAGCCACCAATGATCCTGATGTTAATATTGCCGGGGATTTGTATTCTAATGCTGGCGCAAGCGTTGAAACTTTCGATATGGGAGATGGTGATTGGAATGTTTCTGGGGATGTTAATTTTGCCACTGCGACCATAACCGCTGCAGCTTCAACCTTAATTATGGATGGTGATGCGACAATCCTAAACGGAAATAGCCGAATTTTAAATAATTTAAAAATTAGCGCCGATATTTCAATATCAATAGGAAGCGTTGGTGTTTCGGGAATCTTAACCGTTGATCCTACCCAAATACTCACCATTGAAGCGAACAGGTCAGTCGCTATGTCTAACGGCTCCACTACTACATTAAATGGTGAAATTACCGGATTAGGAAGGTTTATTTTAGCTGATTCAGCGGGTGCTAATTTGTCTGCTGGTGGGACTCTTTCTGCCCCAACCCGTTTTTATGCGAGCACTGGCGATGCGACTGTTGCTCCTCGAACCTATGTTGGGTCAGTTGAATTTTATTCAAGTAATGTTAATCCTCGAAATGTGATTTTAGGTACTGTGCCCGGACAAACAATTAATTTTTCATCAGATTTTAATCTAAACGCGAATGGCAATGGCAATTTAGTAGTTTCTGCCTCTGCAAACGATCCGCAAATTAATATTTCCGGCAATCTTGATTATACCGGTGTCGGATTAGGCACAGAATCAATCACTGCTGGAGACAACACTTGGAGCATTTCCGGGAATGTGAATTTCAGCGATGGCAGTTTTACGCGGGAAGGCTCCTCTTTTATTATGAATGGGTCATCCGCACAATCTTTAACTGCAAACAACGTTAATTTTAATAATTTCACATCTCAAAATTCATCAGCCGCCGGTTTAACCTTAAATGACGGATTTACGGTTTTTGGGACTTTTGCCGATAATACTCCTGACACAAAAATTACTTTTAATGCTGGCTCTACCTACAATTTTACAAATATTGATCTTGACGGAACATTGGGTCAAGAAATTGTTTTAGTTTCATCAACTCCTGGTGCCTCCTGGCTATTAAACGTCACCGCTCTTGTTCCAACCGTTTCGTTTATAGATGTTTCAGATTCAAATGCCTCGGGTGGTTCGCAAATTATCGCCACAAATTATTGTCAAAATTTAGGTAATAATCAAAACTGGTTGTTTGGCGCCGCTCACGTCACAATTAACCCGGTTAGTGCAACAATAAATCTTGGTGAAACTTATCAATTTACTGCCCAAGCGTTTGATTCATCATGGACTTTACTTCCAACTGCCACCATCACTTGGTCGGTCGTGGCAGGTGGTGGTACAATTGATAACACCGGCAAATTTACCGCTGGAAATGAAACTGGGATTTATTCAAACACAATTCAAGCCGAATCGAACGGAATCATTAATAATGCCTCGGTGACCATTAACGAATCACCATCACTACAAATTCCCACTGCCCAAATTTCTGCCCCAGATTCAGCCATTGTTGGTGCGGAAGTTAATTTTTCAGGATTAACTAATTCAACTAACTCCCCTTCGTATTTTTGGAATTTTGACGATAGTCAGACCGGATCGGGTAAAAACATTACCCACACTTTTAGTCAAACCGGTTATTTTGATGTGGTCTTAACCGTGACAGATGCTGATAACCAATCAAAATCCACCTCGCATAAAATTACCATCATTCCTCATGCCCCAATTATTATTAAAGCCGAAGAAGCTGAAGGCTTGGAAGTTTCAGTTTCAGGTACCTCAGATCCAAATATGACCATATTAACCACTCTTACCTCTGCCAAATCAGGCTCTAAAACTTCGGCTAATACTACTTCGAACAATGATGGCTCCTGGTCTATTAAGATTGATTTGGCGACACTAAGCGAAATGAAGCCGGGTTGGTATTATTTTCAAGCCATTGCCCAAGATTCAAACAAAATCTCGAGTGATTTTTCAAATCGCTACGATTTATATCTCGTCTTCATTAATAACCCCGAACAACCTGCTCCCCAAAAACCAGACACATGGTACGATCAAGCATACCAACAAATCAGCACTTTTTTGAAAAGAAATTTACCAAATCCGGTTCAAAAAACGATCAAAAGCATGAATTTGCCCATCACCGCTGTCGCCGCCACTTTAAATATCATTCCTGCTTTAGCCTCATTATTTATTTCAACTACTCCCCAAATTGCACCTTTATTCTTTGCCGTCTGGCAAGAAATTTACCGTACGATTCTTAATATTTTGCAGATCTTGGGTTTTAGAAAGCGTCGCAAGCCATGGGGTACTGTTTATGATTCGGTCACTAAACAACCAATTTCTGGAGCCTTGGTGCAAATTTTTGATGCCGTTTCTGGCCGGTTAAAAGAACAAACTTCCACTGACATTTCTGGCAGATTCGGTTTTCTCGTTAATTCTGGTGAATATTTTATCAAAGCCTCAAAAAATGGCTATAACTTTCCCTCCCTGAACATATCAGGTAATTTAGATGTCGGTTATGAAAATTTGTATCACGGCGAAAAAATTAATGTCAAATATGATTTAGGTGTCATTAATGCAAATATCCCCCTTGACCAAAAAGATTTAGCGCCGGGGGCAGAAAAGAAATACTCATTATTTTTTACAATCCTGCGTTTCTTCGCTAAAATTCAACTTCCGATCTTAATTTTAGGCACCTTAGTTTCCCTGACTAGTTTTTTCTTAGAAAGAACCCTTTTTAACGAATTAACACTTCTATTCTATTTTGCCCTTTGGTTATTTGAATATCTCAAGTATCGCCGCGCTAAAGCATATGGTATGATATTAGATATAGAGACCAAAAAACCGATTATTTTAGCTTCAGTAAGATTATTTGCTTCAGACCAAAAACTATTAAATACCTGTGTTTCTGATTGGTTGGGTAGATACCGTTTCTTAGTTCAAAAAGGCGAATATAATCTTCATGCCGACAAATCAGGCTACAATCCACATCAAGAACAAATTAATATTAACTATGAAGGTGAAAAAAACTCAGTCATTAATAATAATATTAAACTTAAAAAAGCCGCCAACATATCCAACCTGGACCTTGACTCGTCGAATTCAGAATCGCAAAATTTAAACCAAAATAATATTAATAATAACCGGAAATTAGATTTAGATATAGAATAAATATAATATTAATAACAGGAGGTTAGATGGCAAACGAGAAGAAAGAAAAAAAGGTGGGGGAGATCATTCACTATTACACTAATTTGAAAGTCGCGGCGGCTAAATTAACCGATACGCTCAAGGTTAGTGATAAAATCCACATTAAAGGTCATACTTCAGATTTTACTCAAACCTTAGATTCAATGCAGATTGACCACAAAGATGTTAATGAAGCGAAAAAAGGTGATTCGATTGGACTGAAAATTTCAGATCATGCCAGAGAAGGTGACGAAATCTTAAAGGTTGGATAACAAGAATATACTCAAAAATTAAGTCAAATAGAATTTAAATAATTATCTTGGGGCACTTTTTATGTTTAAAACGGTTTTAGTTTTTGTTATAATAGTCTTAATATTGATTTTGATTATTAGATATTTATGGATTAAAAATTATGTTTTGAAAACTCAACTTAAAGATATAAATTTTCGAAAACAAAGCCAATCAACAAAATACGGTAAAATGACTGAACAATTTTTACCATTTTTAGATCAATATCCATTTGATGAACATAATTTTCGTTTTATTGGTAACCCTATCGACGGTGTTCAATTTGAAGAAAATGAGATTATTTTCATCGAATTTAAAACCGCGAATTCAAAAATGAGCCAAAAACAAAAATCAATTAAAAATTTAGTTGACAACCATAAAGTATCTTTTAAAGAATATAACATAAAATGAAATTATTAGAATCAATCTTTGCCTCAAAAGCACAAGCCAAATTAATCAATTTATTTTTCCAAAATCCAAACCAAAGTTTCTATCAGCGCCAATTGGTACATCAAACTGGCGAATCTTTAGGAAGTATTCAATATGAAATTAAACGTTTAATTGGCATCAATTTATTAACCTTTGAAAAAGAAAAGCGAAAAATATATTATAAATTAAATCGTGATTTTTATCTCTATCCCGAATTAAGAGATATTGTCATCAAAACCGCTCAAAAAAATTTATAAAGGAGGCAAGTTGAATAAAGATTTTAAGCAAGGTCAAATCGTTAAATTTATAAATAAATCTAAGGTATATAATTTGGATAATAAAACTGAATTTGAAGTTCTCAAAGGCACCACCGGAGAAGTAATATTAGATGAAGATGCCGGCGAAATCGGATCGTGCAAAATAAAATTAAATAACAAAAAAGGCGAAAGTATCATTATTGAATGTGATGATAGTAATTTGCAAATCGCTAAATAAGCATGATTGAATTTATTATTGTTCTCATAATTGTAATTTTTGTAGGGTATATATTGGAACGTTTTTTAATGTCAATTTTCGGTTACCATATATTTCGCTTATTAATAATTCCTGGAATTTTTGTCCATGAATTATCACATACCCTTGTTGCTAAAATTTTTGGAGCAAAAATTAAAAAATTTGAATTTTTAAAAGCTGACGGCGGCGAAGTCGCCTATACTAAACCGGTTTTGCCACTTTTATCACAACCTGCCATTTCTCTCGCACCGATATTAGGAAGTTCATTAATTTTGTATTTTTTAGGCTCAAAATTAGGTTTTAATCTTCAAAGTTTAGGACAAAATTTTTCCTTAATTGACTTTGGCAATCTCGTTGCCCCCCTAAGATTAAATATAACCAAAAGTGTTATTTTAATATATCTTGTCTTAAGTTTAACCGCAGCCATGACACCATCCAAAAAAGATTTAACAAACGCTTTACGGGGTTTAATTGCCTTAATAATTTTAGCTGGTTTAATCTATTATTTTTATCCAGCCTCAAATCAATTTTTTGGTCACTTAGCTTCAATATATTTATTTGCAGTTTATGTAGTGATTCTGGCGCTTATTATTAGTTTTATTTTTTGGACAATTAAAAAATTAATTTTTTTATCGATAGGCAAGCGATAATTTATTTATGAAGAAAAAAATATTAATAATTTTATCAATAATATTAGCCGCAATAATTATTACTATATTCTTGGTTTTAGGAATTTTTTTATTTAGGAAAATTTCCAGTCTTGAAACTAGCCCAGTTCCCACCAAAGTTTCTGAAACAATTTTATATCAATCCAATTTTTCATCTTCCATAGTACTAAGTGATTGGCAAATTGCAGGCTCTAGCGACGCGAAAAATAAATGGAAAATAGCCAATAACAGCCTAATTGCCACAAATAACAATGACCAAAATACCTTAGCAATTTTAAAATCTGGCCGAAATTGGACAGATTATGAAGTTAGCACAAGTTTTTTAATTAATAATCCGGTCGAATTTGGTTTTTTAATTCGGGACTTAAATCCCGAAAATTATTATGAAATTAGGTTGATCCCGGATTCTAATAAAAATTCAGCCATTATTCAATTAAATAAAACTCAAAAGGGATCAATGACAAATTTATTAAATACGAATATAGCATATTTTTTAGGTCAAAAAAATCAAGTTAAAATTAAGATTCAACAAAACACCTTCAATATCTCAATTAACTCAAAAAATATTAGTTCACCCATTAATGATAAAAAAAATTCCATTACGAATGGGAGTTTTGGGTATTTTCTACAAAGTCGTGGTAGTATACACTTTTATGACTTAAAAATTAATAATTTAAGTTTAGCCCAAAATAAGGGACAAGTTCTTTCTGAAAAAAATGTCCTTGACGAAGCTGGTCAGTTGGATATTGAAATTAATCAACTTTTAAAAGAAATCGGCGCTGAATAAATAATAAAAAAAGGGTCCCGCAGAATGAACTTTGGGAACCCTTTTTTATTTAGTATCCGAAACTTTTTGCGATGGCTAAAACCTTATTAACATATGCAGAAGAGTGGTTATAGTGCCATAAAGCACCAGCCACAGATCCTGAGGTTCTCATGTTGGCAGAAATATAGTTAGCCGCAGAGAAGATCGCGTCGGCGACAGAGTAAATTGAAGCGACCCCGTCACTGTTACCGTCAACCGCGTAAGCTCTAAAAGTTGAAGGTAAGAACTGCATCGGGCCAGTCGCACCCGCATAAGAAGAGCGAGAAGTATCGCCAGATTGGCCAGATTCAACAGAGTGAACCGCAGCTAATACTTGCCAGGGAACACCGAATCGTGCGCCAGCCGCTTGATACAAAGCATCAAAGCCACCAGGACCAGGTTTTACAGAAGTGACAACCGGTCGAGAAGCGACGATTTGTTTGGTTTGTCGTTGGGTTTTGGCTAATCGAAGCTCTTGAGCATCGTTAGATTCACCAACGGCAATGTTAATTTTGTAGTTTGGTTTACTAACCGCTAACACATAAGCAGATTTGCGGTCGATAGCTAATTTAATGCTCTCAGCCGCTTGAGCTTTAGTAACTAAAGCGTTAGGATTTTTAGGGTCAATCGCAAAGTGAATTTTTAAGGTGTCATTTTGGGGTTTGGCTGAAACTGAGGCCCCTAAAGTGCTAACCACCATTAAGGCGATTAAAGACACTTTGATGGTTTTAAACATTAACTCATTTCGGCCTTTGGCAATTGGCTGATATAACCCTCCAAAACACCTAAAGAGGTGCTTGAAACTAAAAAGAAGCTAAATTATAGCTTCCCATTAGCTTCATTTTCCAAAGACGACCATATTATAGCATACCCTCAAAATAAGTCAAGTCTTTTAGGCTCGGGACCGAAAAGACTTGTTTTACGCACCCCAAAAGATTATCATATAATAATAGGAGTGATATGTCTGATCTCTTTGATGAACAATATGCTCAAAACTTAAAAGCCCAAGCCCCTTTAGCTGATCGAATTCGACCGACTAAACTTTCCGAATTTGTCGGACAAAAACATTTTTTAGCCAAAGATAAACCATTTCGCCAATTATTACAAAAGGGTCAAATTAATTCATTAATTTTATGGGGACCGCCAGGTTCTGGTAAAACTACTTTAGCTCGTTTAATTGCTAGATTCACCAAATCTCATTTTTTTGAATTTTCAGCTGTAAATGCCGGCGTTAAAGATGTCAAAAAGATTGTTGCGGAAGCTCAAGAAAGATTAAAATTTCGCCAACAACGAACTATTTTATTTGTAGATGAAATTCATCGCTTTAATAAAGCTCAGCAAGATGCGTTTTTGCCCTGGGTTGAAAATGGCACTATTATTTTAATTGGCGCCACGACCGAAAATCCATCTTTTGAAGTAATCTCGCCACTTCTCTCGCGATTACAAGTGATAGTCTTAAAGCCACTTTCAGAAATTGATCTTAAAATTATTTTAAAAAGAGCCATCAAAAGCCAAGTTGGTTTAAAAAATTATTCAGTAATAATTAATAACTCGATTCTTAATTTTTTAGCCAAACAGACAGGTGGTGACGCCCGTTCCGCCTTAAATGCCCTTGAGATAGCCACGATAGCTAAAAAACCAGATTCTCGGGGGATGCGCAATTTAGATTTAAATGATATTACCCAAGCTTTACAAAAACGAATGCTAAATTATGATAAAAAGGGTGATTTTCATTATGATACTATTTCGGCTTTAATTAAAAGTATTCGTGGGTCAGATCCTGATGCGGCTTTATTTTGGTTGGCAAAAATGATCGAAGCCGGAGATGATCCAAAATTTATTGCCCGAAGATTAATTATTTTAGCTTCAGAGGATATTGGCAATGCTGATCCAATCGCTCTAATAGTTGCGACTTCTGCAGCCGAGGCTGTAAATTTTGTGGGACTTCCCGAGGCACAACTCAATTTAGCCCAAGCCGTGACATATTTAGCTCAAGCTCCTAAAAGCAATGCTTCGTATTTAGGTTTATTAGCAGCCATTGGTGATGTTAAAAATCATCCAGAAATTTCCGTACCTTTGCATTTGCGCAACGCCGCCACGGAATTAATGAAAAGTTTAGAATATGGCAAAAATTATAAATATGCTCACAATTTTCCCGAACATTATGTTTCTCAGGATTATTTACCCCGAGAACTTAAAAATAAAGTATATTATCAGCCTGCCGATATTGGCTATGAAGCCAAAATTAAAGCTAGGCTTGATGATTTTAAAAATAAAAAATCATTTTTAAATTAATACTCAATATAATACGAGTTATAAAGCTGGTTTTTTTAATTGACAATTAATTGATTTTGTAATAATCTAAAGGTAATTTGAACATTAAAAATAAATCAGAACGTAAGGGAGGCGTAAACTGATGGCAGGTCAAGCACTAGACACAATCGTGATTCCGGTCTCGCTTAGTTTTTGTGGTATTAAAAAAGGGGCACCCAAAACAGGAGGCAAAAAAGATTTAGGTGAATTTGTCTCAAACATGATTTTTGATCGTTTACATAAAATGGGTGTGAATCCAAATGATCACACTATAATTATTGAAGATCCACAAAATCCCGAAAATGCGATGGTTTTTTCGATGTTATCACGACCCAAACAAAACCCAAGGAGAAGATCAAGATGACACCGCCTGAAAGTCCAATTGCATTAGCTTGGCAATGTTGGAATATTGCCATACATAGTGGAGACACCGGCGAAATGTTGAATATTGTTGATTCTACTTATCGGGTGGAGACTATGCAATCCGATAGCGGTGGTACATATTCAGAACAAATTGGGTTGTTCGCTCAAGCGAGAAGATTAGGGTTAACTTCAGCTATTGTATATGCGCGTGAAATCGCTGATCGTCAATCTTCTGAACGAGCTCAAGTTGCTACTTTTTATCAGCTCGGCATGGAAATTGGGTGGGAAAGCGATTTTTCTAAAAGGGAGCCGAAAATGCTGGGTTACTCTCGGCAATTGCTTTTAATTTTTGCGGTACGCAACTTGACCCTAATGATTATCGCTGGCGCAATAACAACCTGGCTCAATACGAAACCTGTCGTTTTTGTGCCCTTTATACCGCCGCTTTACAGGCCTATCCAGACTTTACTCATCGTGAAATTTGCGAAGCATTGAATTTTCCAAATCCGATGTATCTTGTCAACCATCCCGCAATTTTTCGAACCATAAAACTTATCAGGAAATGGGTTGGTAGATAAAGATAGTTTTCTAATTCAAGCCGTTACCAGGCAATTACCCGAAATGGGTAAAATCCTGAGTCTCGGCTTTTTTTATGTATATAATGGATTTTAAAATTTTCAAACATGACTTTCTGGTATAATTTTTGAAATAATACTTTTGTATATGATATAATAAAATTAATTGTGGATATTTTTAATTCTTATATATTTTAGGGGGGTAAGATTAACATTAAATTCAAAGGCAGAACAATAAAATTAATTGTTTCTGTTTTATTGTTAATGGGACAGTTTGGATTTTTTGGTTATATAGTTCTCAAACCACAAAAACCAGCCAAGGCAACCGATCTAAATGTTAATCCTAATTTTTGGAATCGGTCGGACATGGATTTTGGGACTAAGACGGGTGGGGTTTTGGGCGCCACCAAATTTACCGGAGTGAGCAATAATAATTTTTATAGTACCTCCATTACTAATACTACTGATACCACCGAACTTCAGGTTTCCAAGACCATTACAGAAACTCTTAACGGTAGCTGGAATTATCCTGGTGGCGATTGGGTGATAATCGTTGGCGATTCAGGAAAAATTATCAAATCGACAGATCAAGGATCAACCTGGGCAAGTAAAACTAGCGGCACCGCCAATGCTCTTTATGGAGTGAGTGCTTCTACTAGTGTGCTTGCTTTTGCGGTTGGCGCCTCAACGACTATTCAAAAATCAACCAACAGTTGGGAAACCTGGGTTTCAAGCAATACTGGCGCGCCGGCCAAAGATTATTATGCAGTTCATGTTTATTCAGCTACTGCCGCCGTGGCGGTTGGAGCAGACGGCACGATTATTAAAACGACGGATTCTGGCGCCAACTGGGTACAAAAAGGCGGTGGGGTGACCGCCGCTCATCTTCGCGGAGTAACCACCGCAGACGGCACGAACTTTTTTGCGGTTGGCGACGGTGGCGTGATTGTTAGATCTGCGGATGTGGGAGAAACTTGGGGAATAGTTGGCGGAGAGGTAACAACCAATAATTTAAGAGCCACTCGGGCTTTTAACACTACCAATGCCTGGGCGGTTGGAGACGCTGGCACAATCCTCTATAGCAGCAACAATGGCGCTAACTGGTCTGCGAAAACGTCCGGTACCACTGAAAATCTCTATTGCGTTTATGCTCCAGAAGCGACACGCGTTCGATTTGGAGGTACCAACGGCACTTTTTTATTTACTGATAATACGGGCACTTCTTTTACTGTTAATCAAAGCCCGGGAATGAATGGCATTATTAGGACAATCAACGGCAGATTTAGAACCAAATATATCGCTGTCGGCGATAGCGGAACGATGAGGATATATAAATCTGAAGGAGCCACTCCGGCCACAGACAGCCGTTGGTCCACCGTGCTTTTCGAAGACACCAGCCACGATTTAAAGATGCCTTTGGTTGGTTTTATTAAACTCAAATTAAGCGGGTTTTTGGCCAATGAATATGCCGAAGTTCGGGTGATGGGTTACACTAATAACACTTCCCAAGAAGCCATTACCCCTATTAATTTACTCGGAGGAATCTCTTTTAAGATTTATACTGACAAGATAATGATGGGTGATTTTGCCATCGCCAGGGATGTCGGCAAAACACAGGTGACTATTGACAGCCAAAACTATATGTTTGACGAAATCTATTTTAACGCCCAGCGCCATGCTACTGTTAGAGAAGGATTTTTATTGATAAATTCAAAAGAAACTTTGGGCCAACAGGCAGGAAGTAGCACTTCATCCGTTGATTACAAAAATAGGATTGAGATTACGATTAATAGCAATGCCGGCAAGGTTCAGCTTGACCGGTTGTCTTTAGCGGGGCCGACCGCCCCGGCCAGCAAAAAATCACTTTCTGATTCTTTCCCTGATACTGATAATTTGCAAGCTCTTAGTAATGTCGAATTAACCCAAGCTTCAGCTAGCCCTTTTACCAAAAACCCCGCTAATCCGATTTTACCAGCCGGAGGCGTTGCCACTAATTATTTATATAGCGGTATTAGAAGCGGCAATACTTTTCAAGGATGGGGTGGACATTATGGCACTTCAAATGGGCCATACGCCTGGTATCGTTTTTCGGGTACTTATCCGATCACGGGGCAGTTGACGATGGACGGCACGCCCTTTATCGACACCGGAAATATAAGAAACCGAGAATTTGCCGACCCGAACATATTTTTGGATGATGACGGTTTATATAAAATGATTTTTAATATTTATGCTTGTTATAACGACCGGGTGTATGCCAACGACGATTACGGGGGGGTGGCACTGGCGATTGGCGGCACCAGTCCGACTGATACTTTTGATATTTATCCCAATGCTCAAGATCCGCTTTTACTAATGAGCAGAAGAGGCAATCTTAATCCGTTGGGAGAACTGCCCGATTCGGTAGCCATCACAAAAACAACCGGCTTAAACGCTAATGAAAAATATATGATGTATGGCCAATCAAAGCTTGATGTCGCGGGCTCGATGACTAACCGCGAAATGGTTACCTATACCGGTGCTACTCCTTATAATGTTACGACTTGGCCAACCGGCAATGTGCCTTTGCCGACCTTTTTGTTTTCAATGGAGCAAGTTCAAATAATACAGCGGGATATTGATGACTATATTTTAGTTGGCGGACAATCCGGTTCTACCGGTAATCCGTATGTGGTGCGTTCTCGCAGCCCTTATTGGTGGGAGCCAGGCCTGTTTTATCCGATGACTGGCGCCGGTGGCAGTTGGGAATCAAATAAGGTTTGGTTCCACTTTATGATTCCTAACGAAGAAAGCGGAATTTTTGATTTGTTTTATCGGGCTACGGACGTCGCTGCTAATGGTAACACCGGCACTGCCACTGCCCGTCTCGATGGTTTCGAATGGATGAGTTTATCGGCGGGCCAGGCCTCCGGCTCGATGAACACCGTAGAAATTGTCAAACCAGCCACCGGCTGGAATGAACTTAACCTTAATCTAGATCAAGTAGGCGGTGGCGATAACATTAAAGCCGAGGTTTTAGATGCCGCTGGCAATCCCATTGCCGGCTTTACTCAAGCTGAAGCTGATGCCATCACCACTCCCGGCACGTCGGTCAAAGCCAGCTGGAACGGCAATACCTCGCTTAAATCCATTACTGGCAACATCAAACTCAAGTTCTATTTCACCAAAGCCGTGAATGCCCCTCGTCTTTACCAATATAAATTATATCCCGGCACAAATCCGACCCTAACCTCTCTAAAAGCTGAAAATCGTACCAATCCGGCCGGTACTTCCTTAACTCCCACACTTTCTTGGACATTTCAAGATGCTGATACCAGTGATACGCAAGACGCATATCAAGTAATATTAGCCTCGACACAAGCTAATATTAATAATAATGTGGGCGATCTTTGGGATTCTGCAAAAACTACCAGCGCCAATAGTTCTGCCATTGCCCCGGTGACACTATCCAATGAAACTGTTTATTGGTGGAAAATTCGAACCTGGGATCAAAATGATAATGCCAGTGATTGGTCGCTGGCGCAAACCTTTGCCACCACCAAAGCTGGACCATCAACTGTAACTGAAATTGTTGATAATTATATTACCAATAATATTAATGTCCCATATTCGATTATTAGATATTTACCAGCATCGCTCACTTCAACCTCAAAAGATACTATTGCCCTACAAGAAGAAATCGATAAGCTCAAAGCTGAAATTTGTCCCGGTTCAGCGGCGGATTGTTCTGGCCTAACTCAGGTAGGAGAAAAAATCATTAATAAACCTTTTGGGGTATCTTCAAATATCGCTTATCCGTGGATGATTTTATCTTTAATTTTAAATTTAACCTGGATTTTAAGAATTTTAATTACGCGCACCCAACCCTTTATCCCTTAAAATTTGTTTTTAATAAAAATATAGGAGGAATTTTGGATAAAATGGTTTACTTCACCTCTAGAATTATTACCGGGCTTTTAGTTTTATTATTATTTTTTATTACCATTGGTGAAAGTATTATGGGGTTTAATTTGGGTGGATTTTTAATGCTCTTAGCTTTAGATTTAGTTATTTTATTTTTTACAATTATCGCTTGGCGCAAACCCAAAATTGGCGGGATAATATTTTTAATGCTGGGCATTTTTGCTACTACAATGATGATTGTTATGCCTGACCAAATGGATTTAATGCCAATATTAGTTTTTGGGTTGCCGATTATAGTCGCTGGCATTTTATTTTTAATCGAAGGTTTTTAACTTAAAATAAATAAGGAGGAAATATGAACAAGAAAACGCTTTATATTATTGGTTTGGTAATAATTTTTTTAGCAGCAGGTAATTATCTTTTATATCGATACAAACCCGATTTATTCGCTTCGGTTTTAACCACTTATGGTAATTTTGAGTTCGCCACTAATCAAAATAATGTTAATGTTTATTGGAAATACCCGGGTATTACCACCTATCGATATGCAGGTTCACTGCCAGTTGCACGACAATACAAACTAATTCAATGTAAGCGCGGCGTTACATATAATATCAAGCTGGTAAAAACAGGTTTTCGTGATAATTTTTTTAATGCTTTTTGTCCTAAAAGAACCGGCATTATTCTTTTAACACCAAAATAAATTACTAAACATAAATAGTTAATTTTTAATGAAAAAAATATATATAATAATAGTTATTTTTTTAATTATAGGTTTGGGAACAATTAGTTATTTTGGATATAAATATTGGCAAAATAAACCTAAATCAAATAATCAATCTAATACAAACTCTAATTCAAACAATATCCAAACCACCAATCCACCCTTAGAAAGCAAATATGGATTAGTGTTTCCAGTTGATCAATTTAAAAAACGCCTTTTCAAAAAACCATTTGGAAAATATATCACCTCGCAAAACTCACCGGTTCAACCAGAAAGATTTGCAGGCTTCCATACCGGCGTTGACATCGAATATGAGGATATTACTACTGACGTACCAGTTTATGCGATCGCTGATGGAAAGGTTGTTTTATCGCGAACCGTCTCCGGTTATGGAGGAGTTTTCATGATCGAAATACAGTTAAATGGAGCAACACACACAGTTTTATATGGCCATATTCGGCCAAGCTCTTTACCAAAAGTTGGCTTAAAAGCTAAAAAAAGTGATCAATTAGCAGTTTTAGGCACAGGTTATAGTTTGGAAACTGATGGGGAGAGGCGACATTTACATTTTGCTGTATTGTCTAATCACCGACTTGATTTGAGAGGATATGTTCAAACCAAATCAGAATTAACGGGTTGGATCGATCCGGCGACTCTATATAATTAATAATTTTTATTTTAGGGGGATGATGAAAAAACTATCAAAAAGTTGGTATTTTTGGGGGATTATTATCTTTGGTCTTGGTTTTTGGTGGAATAATTATAATCCTTTGGCGCTATTTCATTCATGTCAATTATTAAGATACACAAATCCGTATTTTAGTTTTACCGGCTGGATATCGGGACAGAGACTTGCCCTAAATAGTTCGTCAAGTATTATTTCGAGTCTCACCCCAAGTTATTGCTATTTTCCAACTTTGTTGGGTTTAATAATAATGACGATCGGAATAATTATTCTTATTGTTGCAATTTATAAACATCAATTATCCCGTCAAAAATTACAACCTAAGCAATTTTAAAATTTAAATATATGAAAAATAATGCCAAATATCTTTTATTATTAATTTTTTTAGCAGTTATTTCTTTTATTGTTTGGGATAAAAGCCAATCGACCTCATTAAATCAAGTCGAAAATAAAACTTTCTTAAAAAAAATTGATAAGATTTATCTCGAACCTGCTCTCGATAGCCAATTTAAGCCGCATATAAAATTATTTTATGAGGACAATAAAGTCCAATATTCTTTAATTTCCGATAAAAATATGGCAGAAATGGCAATTATTTCCCAAAAGGATAATTTTAGTTTAGATAAAATCGAAGAAATTACCAAAAATTATCACCCAACGTATATTAAAAAAAATTATAATACTTGGGAAGCTGAAACTAAAACTATTTATTTCTATTCAAAAACTGCTAATACTCACCAAAAAAAATTATTAGATTATCTTAAACATCAAACCGCTAAGGAAAATTGGACAATGGCTGCTGGTGGAGATATTATGCTTGCGCGTCATGTTGGCAAAAAAATGCTCGAAGCTTCTAATTGGAATTTACCGTTTTTGAAAATTAAAAATCTTTTTTATTCAGCCGATGTCGCTTTTGCAAATTTAGAATCTCCATTTGCTGAAGGAGGACAAAAAATCTTTGAAGGCATGGTTTTTGGAGCCGATCCTAAGGCTGTTTCAGGCTTAAAATATGCCGGCTTTGACGTCTTGTCATTGGCTAATAATCATTTTGGAAATCAAGGCAAAAAAGGTATGAACTACACCATGGATTTTTTGACTGAAAATCAAATTAATTATTCTGGAGCGGGTACAAACCTGACTAAAGCCCGAAGACCCACCTTAATTGACGTTAACGGCTCCAAAATAGCTTTTTTAAGTTATGAAGGGGTAGATTCAACCCCCCAAAATTACGTTGCCGATGCGACTTCCTCGGGTTTTGCCAAATGGAATTTAAACACATTGGCTCTGGATATTAAAAATGCCAAAAATGAAAAAGCTGAATTTATTATCGTCTCCATGCATGCCGGAACAGAATATAAATATTTACCGCGCGACGACCAAAAAGATTTTGCCCGAAAAACCATTGATCTTGGCGCAGATTTAGTGATTGGACATCACCCGCATCGCATACAAACTTTTGAAAATTATCATGGTAAAATGATTTTTTACAGTTTGGGTAATTTAGTTTTTGACCAAATGTGGTCAGAACAAACAAAACAGGGCATGGTAATTAAATTTGAGTTTGTTTCGAATCAAATAAAATCATTTCAAATAATTCCGGTGTATATTGAGAATTATCAACAACCCAGATTTTGTTCGCAAAATGAAGCCGAACAAATTTTGAATAATATTCTCCCTGATTCTAAGCTTTAAGTAATTTTATATTAGTGTTATATTTAAATTAGAATTAAATTTTGGAGGAATAATGGATAATTTACCAGATCCTGGTCCTGAAAAATGTATTTTTTGCCAAATTGCCGCCAATAAAAGTCCGGCTGAAGTTGAATATTCTGACCAAAATGTGGTTGGTTTTTGGGATATTCATGCCCATGCTCCTGTGCATATTCTAATTATTCCCAGAAAACACATTTCTTCGATTGAAGATGTTAAAGAAGAGGATTGGCCAATTGTCTCCCAAATGTTTAAAGCCGCCCGAGAAATTGCGCACAAGAAAAATCTACACAATAACGGGTATCGCTTGGTGGTTAATTATGGTATTAACGCGGGCGCTATGGTGGACCATTTGCATTTACACTTATTGGGTGGCAAGAATTTGGGGCCAATCGCTTGAAATCTTTATCGTTTTTGGGTATAATAGAAAAAGATTAAGAAAGAGAGGTGTTTTAAACCGTGTTAGAAGTTAGAAGCAAGAATCGCGAACCGGCGGAAAAGCTTTTCCGCCGATTTAATCGCTCTGTCCAACAGAGTGGTATTTTAAGTTTGGTCAAAAAGAAAAAATATTATAAAAAGAAGGTTTCTAAAACCGTGAGACGTGACGAAGCTAAACGTGAACAAATGGTAAAAGAGCTACGTCGAAAAAGAAAAGAAGGTTATTAATTTTTAATAGGATTAATATGGTTAAATTATTAGATCAAATTGAAGCAGATTTTATCCAAGCCTTAAAATCAAAAGATAAAAGCCTGGATGTTTTAAGAATGTTAAAAAGCGCTCTTAAAAATGCTGAAATTGCTAAAAAAGAAGCCTTAAATGATACTGAAATTTTATTGGTGATTCAAAAAGAAAAAAAGCAGCGTCAAGACTCAGTTGAGGAATTTACTAAAGGCAATCGGTTAGAGTTAGTCGCCAAAGAAAAATTTGAAATCTCAATTTTAGAAAAATATTTACCAAAAGGCCTAAATGAAGCCGAATTAACCAAAATTATTGATGCCGCAATTTCAGAAACTGGCGCAAAATCAAAATCAGAAATGGGTAAAGTAATGTCAAAAGTTATGCCACAAATTACTGGTCGTGCCACCGGGGAACAAGTTTCTAAAATAGTTAATTCGAAACTTGCGTGAAGTTATAATTATGGAAAAAACTTTTTTGATTTTTATTAATCAAACTCGCAATATAAATTTAAATCAATATCAATCACAATTTGAAGAAATTCTCGAAAAAATTCTCAAACCGCTTAAATTAGCTAATAATCTTGAAATTTCAGTCACTTTTGTCACCAAATCTGCGATTAAAAAAATAAATCTTGAACATTTAGGTAAAAACATTACTACCGATGTTTTGAGCTTTAAAAGTGAAATTCCCCTAAGATCATCTAAGGTTTTAGCGGATATCTTTATTTGCCCCCCTAAAGCTAAAATAAATGCCCAGAAAGCGGCAATTTCCGAAAAACGTGAAATTCTTCAGTTATTTATACATGCCCTAATGCATATTTCAGATTTAGATCATGAAAAACCTCAAATGAAAGAAAAATGGGATTTGATTTTTAAAAAATTGACGAATATAATAGAAGAGAAATAGCAATCGTTTTTTAATTTCATTTGATTATTGTATATTATAATTTTATTTTTATGGGAGGGGTTAGTGGCGACATCAAAATCAATGATCTGCAGCTTAGACATTGGCACCAATAAAATTGCCACTTTAGTTGGGCAAAAAAAAGAATCAGGTGAGATTGAAATTTCCGGTTTCGGTCTATCTCCATCATCAGGTGTCAGAAAAGGCATGGTGACTGATATTGAAGAGACTATTTCAGCCATTTCAGCTTCCCTTGAAGAAGCTGAAAGAATGGCGGGAACACCGCTTGAAAAAGCGATACTCTCTGTTGGTGGGGTGCAAATCTCATCAGCAAATAGTAAAGGTGTAATTGCCGTTTCTCGAGCTGATGGCGAAATTTCCGAAGATGATTTAATGCGTGTGATTGAGGCTGCTAAAGCTGTTTCTTTGCCGGCAAATCGAGAAATTCTCCATGTTATCCCTCGAATTTATACTGTCGATGGCCAAGATGGTGTCAAGGATCCGGTTGGTATGACTGGTATTCGACTTGAAGTCGATGCCCACGTTGTCTCAGCCTCAACTCCTTGTATTAAAAATTTAACTAAATGTGTTTATCAAGCCGGCTTGGATATTGAAGAATTAGTATTTTCAGGGATCGCCACCTCGTCAGCCTTTCTTTCCAAACAACAGCAAGAAATTGGTGCCGCCGTGATTGATATTGGTGCCGCCACTACGACAATGGCAGTTTTTGAAGAAGGCAACATTCTTCATTCTGCGGTCTTGCCGGTTGGGTCAGATCATATTACTAATGATATTGCAATTGGCCTTCGAACTTCAATTGATGTTGCCGAACAAATCAAAATTAAAAATGGACAAGCCACCCCAGACGACATTCGCGAATCAGAAGAAATTGATTTATCCAAAATAGATAAATCAGAAAAGCAGAAGGCTTCTGCGGTATATGTGGCCGAAATTATTGAAGCCAGATTACAAGAAATCTTTTTATTAATTTCTGACGAATTAAAAAATATTGGTCGTGATGGTACCTTACCAGCCGGGATTGTTTTAACGGGAGGGGGATCAAAAATATCTGGAATTTGCGATTTAGCCAAAAAAACTCTCAGATTGCCCGCTCAAATAGCAAAATTACAAGTCCCTGTTACGGGTATGATTGACAAGTTAGATGAGAGCATATATGCTTGTAGCATAGGCTTAATGATTTGGGGATTAGGTGCCACCCGTTCCGGAGTCATTACTCGGGGTGGGGAATTTAATCGCACCGCCAGCAAGCTCAAGTCAATCTTTAAGCATTTTTTACCATAGATTAAATCCCTAAATTTAGTATATTTTTTAAATTAGTATATAATGATTTTAAGATAATAATATAGGAGGGGCTGAGGGGAAATATGATGAAGCCGATCGATAATTCAAAACCCGCGATCGTGAAACCTTCTGGTCCCGTGGAAGCATCAAAAGTGGATACGTTTGCCTTAATCAAAGTTATTGGTGTTGGCGGTGGAGGCTGTTCAGCCATCAATCGTATGATCCAGTCCAAATTGCACGGAGTGGATTTTATTGCTGTCAATACTGATGCTCAAGCTTTAGCTCATAACGAAGCCTCAACTAAGGTACAAATTGGTAAAGAAACAACCCGTGGCTTGGGAGCCGGTGCTAATCCTGAAATCGGTCGAAAAGCGATCGAAGAAAACAAAGAAGAAATTTATGATGTAATTAAAGGTTCGGATATGGTTTTTGTCACCTGTGGTTTGGGTGGTGGCACTGGCACCGGATCAGCCCCGATGATTGCTGAAATTGCTAAAGAATTAGGGGCTCTAACTGTTGGTGTGGTGACAAAGCCTTTTGCTTTTGAAGGACAAAGACGCGCTAAAATAGCCGAATTAGGCTTAGAAGAGCTTAAAGATAAGGTTGACACTTTAATTACTATTCCTAATGATCGGTTATTGTCAATTATCGATAAAAAGACTTCATTATTTGACGCTTTTATGATCGTTGATGATGTTTTGAGACAAGGTGTTCAGGGAATTTCAGATTTAATTATCCTTCATGGTATTATTAATGTGGATTTTGCCGATGTGAGAGCGGTGATGTCTGACGCTGGCTCTGCCCTAATGGGTATTGGTCGCGCTTCTGGTGATAATCGAGCCATGGAAGCGGCACATGCCGCCATTGAAAGCCCTTTATTGGATTTATCTATTGAAGGCGCTAAAGGTATTTTATTCAATATTACCGGTGGTCCAGATTTAAGCATGTACGAAATTGATGAAGCAGCCAAAGCCATCACTGAAGCGGCTGATCAAGATGCGAATATCATTTTTGGAGCCATCATCGATGATGCCATGCAAGGCGAAATAAAAATTACAGTTGTTGCTGCCGGTTTTGAAGGACGTCTACGACACGAAGAAAAAAAGCGAGAAATGACCACTGTTCAACAATTTCCGGACACTTCTAGTTTAGAAAACCCCGTCGAAGACGATTCTTTTTCAGCCTCACCCTTTGCCCCAGAGCCTGCAAAACCCGAAGAAGAAGAGGATGAACTCGAGGTTCCGGCCTTTATTCGAAAAAAATTAAAATAAAAATCTTATTAAAAACAAAATAAAATATGACTAAAAGGGGCGTGTCATATTTTTATTGTTCTAAAATTCAAATATATAATTAGTTTAATAGATAAAAGGAGGGATCGTGGCATCTCAAAAAAAAATCAGCCCTAAACTAAAACTTAATCTTGATGAAACCCATTGGCCTGGCAAAAATAAAATGCCGGATGATCTATCTGAACCAATTTTATCCGACAATGCGCGAGAAATTTTAATTAAGCGTTATTTAATTAAGGATGATGATGGGAATCCTTTGGAATCACCCAAGGAATTATTTTGGCGCGTCGCTTATTATATTGCCGCCGCCGATCTCAAATATAATAAAAAAACAGATCATCTTAAACTAGCGCGTGAATATTATCAATTAATCTCAACCACGGATTTTTTACCAAATTCCCCGACTTTACGAGGCGCTGGCAGGGAGATTCACCAATTATCGGCTTGTTTTGTTTTACCTATCGAAGACACTATGGATGGAATTTTCACGACGCTACATGATATGGCGCTAATTCACAAAGGTGGGGGAGGGACTGGTTTTTCCTTTGGAAAACTTCGACCAGAGGGGGATATCGTGGGGGTAACTGGTGGAATTGCGGGCGGCCCAATTTCATTTATGCGTATTTTTGACTCTGTGGCCCAAGAAGTGATGCAAGGTGGCGTTCGAGTTGGTGCTAATATGGGTATTTTACCAATTACTCATCCGGATATTCAAAAATTTATTAATTGTAAAAAGGACGGCGCCTCATTCCGCAATTTTAATCTTTCGGTGGCCGTGACTGATGATTTTATGGAGAGAGTTGAAAAAGGTGAGAATTATGATTTAATTAATCCCCGAACTAATGAAAAAATGGATCGCCTTAATGCTAAAGAAATTTTTAATGAAATTATCGAAAATGCTTGGACTAATGGTGATCCTGGGATTATATTTATTGACAGCATGAACCGAGATAATCCCACCCCGGCTTTGGGAAAAATTGAATCAACTAATCCTTGTGGAGAACAACCCCTTTTACCATATGAATCGTGTAATTTGGGTTCAATAAATTTATCTCGTCTGGTTACTTTGGATAAAATTAATTGGGATAAATTAAAAAATATTGTACATCTGGCGGTGAGATTTTTAGATAATGTCATTGATGTTAATAAGTATGCCGTCCGCGAGGTTGAAAAAATTACCAAAGCTAATCGAAAAATTGGTTTAGGAGTAATGGGTTTTGCCGACATGCTGGCGCAATTAGAGATTCCATATGCCTCCGAAAAGGCCGTTGTTTTAGCTCAAAAAGTGATGGGTTTTATCCAACGTGAATCTCAAAATGCCTCCCACCAATTAGCTAAAAAACGTGGTCCCTTTCCGAATTTTAAAAATAGTATTTATGCCAAAAAAGAACCAATCAGAAATGCCACCATCACCACCATTGCGCCTACTGGAACCCTATCATTAATTGGCGGTTGTTCAGGAGGTATTGAACCATTTTTTGCCTTAGCTTATAAGAAAAAATCATTATTCAATAAAGATGGTTCAGCATCTTTAGAGCAAATTTATGTCAACCAGACTTTTGAAAATATCGCTAAAAAAATAGGTTTTTATTCGCGAGATTTATTAGAAAAAGTAATCGATACCGGGTCTGTCGCTGATCTTAAAGAGGTTTCGAAAAAATATAAAGATATTTTTGCTACCGCTGGCGAAATTGATCCTGAATGGCATATTAAAATGCAAGCGGCTTTTCAGACACATGTTGATAATGCGGTTTCAAAAACGATTAATTTTGCCAACAAGGCCACCATTGAAGATGTTAAAAATGTTTATTTAACCGCTTATAAAACTAAATGCAAAGGGATTACGATTTATCGAGATGGTTCTCGGGATGTCCAGGTTTTAACTAAAGGCAAACATGATAACCAAATTATTAAAACCACTCCAGATAATGATCTAATTTTGGATACTTCAATTACTCATCAAAAATTAGCACCCCGAGAACGACCCGATAAAATTGCCGGTATGACTTATAAGGTTATTACTGGCTATGGTAATATGTATGTAACGATTAATGAAGATGAATTTGGCGATCCATTTGAAATTTTTACCCATATTGGTAAATCCGGTGGGTTCTTTGCTGCCAAGGCTGAAGCAATTTCCAGGTTAATCTCCTTAGCACTCCGTTCTGGAATTGATGCCCATGAAATCGTTGACCAATTAAAAGGGATTCGTGGCCCAAATCCAGCGTGGGGCGAAAAAGGGATGGTTTTATCAATGCCAGATGCCATTGGTCAAATATTAGATTTGCATATCAAAAAAAATCAAGAACAATTAAGTTTGGATAATTACCAAAAACAAATAAATCCAGAAAATTTAGAAAATCCAAATCAAGAAAATTTAATATCTGCAGGCTCAAACAATGATGCGCCCGACAATCACCAATCAGCCGAAAAACTTAAAACTCTCGCTGATTTAGGCGATGCGCCGGCTTGCCCAGAATGCCATGAAGTTTTAGAATTAGGGGAGGGGTGTTTAAAATGTCATTTTTGCGGTTATTCAAAATGCGCTTAAACTTTAATAATTAAAATAAACAAAAATGAAAAATCAAGGATTGACACAAGTATATACTGGTGATGGCAAAGGTAAAACTACCGCGGCGTTAGGCTTAGCTCTAAGAGCGTTGGGTTGGAATAAAAAAGTTTGTATGATACAGTTTATAAAGGGTGATAAAAAAATTGGCGAAATCAAAATTTCCAAAAATTATCTGCCGCACTTTTCGATTCATCAATTTTCTAAAGACACGCGTTTTATTTTAAAAGCCAATAAATCAGATCAATTACTTGCTCAAAAAACCCTCAAACACGCGGAGAAAGTAATTAATTCAAAAAAATTTGACATTGTGATACTAGATGAAATTAATATTGCTATGTCGCTAAAATTAATTACAATCAATTCAGTTTTAGAAATAATTAAATCAAAACCTAAAAAACTGGAATTAATTCTAACTGGACGCAATGCTCCTCAAAAAATTATCGATGCCGCAAATTTAGTGACAGAAATGAAAATGATCAAACATCCATATTATAAAAATATTCCAGCACGAAAAGGAATTGATTTTTAACTTAAACAGGAAGGAGAACCGTGCCAAACGTAAAAGTTACCAAAATTTCAAGTAAAATTAGTACTGATTCCCGATGGAAAATTGGTTTAGTCGTTGTGATAGCTTTAACTGCTATTTTTGTTTGGAAAGATCTGACCACCCAAAGAACTGGGAGTGAAAATTCAAATCCAGAAGTCCTAGGCGCACAAACCATCACCTACAAAGGTGTTGATGGGAAAACTACTTTGGATTTATTAAAAAAAGATCACCGAGTTGAATATTCTGATTCAAGCTTGGGGGTTTTTATTAATTCAATCGATGGTGTTGCAAACTCAACCGAATCGTATTGGATGTATTATGTTGATGGGGAGTTAGGACAATTAGCACCTGATAAATTTATGACGAAAAATAATCAAACCATTGAATGGAAATATGAAAAAATTGATAATTTAAATATTTAAGTAAATTATATGAGGTTTGATGGTTTACTTTTTTATTTTTGCCGGTGCCGCCTTGCGTTTACTGCCGCATGAACCAAATTTTACCCCAATTGCAGCAATAGCTTTGTTTTCCGGTGTAAATTTATCTCGAAAGCAAGCTTTAATAATTCCTATTTTAACTATGTTGGCTGCTGATATTTTTATTGGCTTTGCCAGTTTTTGGGTGACAATTTCGGTGTATGGCAGTTTTTTAATTATCAGTTTATTAGGTTTATGGCTTAAAAATCACCAAAAAATTCAAAATATGGTTATGGTCAGCCTTACCGGTTCATTTATCTTTTTCTTTTTAACTAATTTTGCAGTTTGGGCCGCAACGCCGTGGTATGAAAAAAATCTTCAGGGAATAATTAATTGTTATTATATGGCTTTGCCGTTTTTTAGAAATACAGTTTTAGGTGATTTATTCTACGTGGCTGTTATTTTCGGTTTATTTGAATTATCAAAATTATTAGTTTCAAAAAGGAGTGTGATATGGAAAAAGATCTCTTTATTGAATTAAATGATTCAAAATGGAAAAATGAAATTATTAAAGCCGAAAAGCCGGTCTTAATTGATTTTTATGCCCCATGGTGCGGTTCATGCAAAGCCTTAGAACCAACCCTTAAAGCCTTTGCTTTAAAATATCAAAATAAACTTAAATTTGCAAAATTAAACGTTGATCAAAATCCCAAAATTGCCAACCTAAACCATGTGATGGGTTTACCAACCTTATTATTATATAATCAGGGTAAGATTGTGACTAATTTAACCAGAGTTCAATCATTAGCCCAAATAGAAAAACAACTTGAAAAGCATCTTTAATGCTGACATTTTTAGATTTTTTAAATTTTACTCTCAATGTTTATTTAGTGATATTATTTATTCGCGTTATTTTATCATGGTTCTCGTTCAATTGGGATAATCCGCTTTTAAACTTTATTTTTGAAATCACAGAACCTGTCCTTATCCCATTTCGAAAATTTGCCACTTTTGGCAACATTGATTTTTCACCCGTGCTCGTTATGATTATCTTAGAAATTATTAGGCAGGTGATTAATAATTTTTTATGAAGCCTTTCCAGCTTAAAAATCAGATAAATTGTGAGATTTTAGGCGAAATCCGCCGAAGTCCGATTATTTATTGGCACGAAGGCGGATAAAATCAATCTAATTTCATTAAATTTGTGAGGTAATCTGAAAATTATCCATTTTGCTGATATTCATATTGGTATGGAAAATTATGGAAAAATAGATAATCTCACCGGTATGAATTTTCGATTCATGGATTTTTTAAATTCATTTGATGAACTAATCGTAAAAGCGAAAAATATAAATCCAGATCTTATTGTTTTTGCCGGCGATGCTTATCGCGATCGAAATCCGACCCCAACCCACCAACGGGAAGCGGCGCTCCGTTTTAAAAAATTGGCCCTAATTGCTCCCACCATCCTAGTGGTTGGAAATCATGATTTGCCGCAAGCCTTAGAAAAAGCCAATACTTTAGATATTTTTTCCGCGCTCGAAGTTGAAAATATTATCGTTTTTCGAAGACCGACCCTAAAAGTTATCCAATCAAAATCTGGTTCGGTCCAAGTTTTGGCCTTACCCTGGATTACCAAAAGTAAACTGTTAGAAAAAGATCAATTTTTAGGAAAATCAGCCGATGAAACTCAAATTTTATTGGCTCAAAAATTAAATCAAATTACTAAAAAATTTATTGACAAAATTAATCCCAAAATTCCAGCCGTTGCAGTTGTTCATGCCACGTGTGAAAATGCCACTTTTGGCTCAGAAAGATCTGTGATGCTTGGCACAGACTTAATTTTATCGGAAAAATCATTTATCAGTCCTAAAATCCAATATGTTGGTTTAGGGCATATTCATAAATTCCAAGTTCTCAGAGAAAATCCGCCCATTATATATGCCGGTTCGATTGACCGAATTGATTTTGGGGAAGAAAAAGATGCCAAAGGTTTTGTGGTAGCTGATATTGAAGTTGGCAAAAAAACTGAATATAAATTTATTAAATTGTCGGTCCGTCCTTTTAAAACCATCAATTTGAAATTAGATTATTTTGATGATTCCCTTGAAAAAACGATTAAAAAACAAATTGGTCATGCAAATTTTAAAAACACGGTAGTGCGCGTTAAGGTTAAAATGCCCGCGGACTTGATTGGCCAGGTTAATGAGCATCTGATTAGAAAATATTTAAATGACGCTTTTCACATTGTTTCAATCACTTTTGAAACCCCGCAAACTCGTAAAATCAAACAAACAGTCTTTTTAGAACAAGGTGAAACTCCTTTAAAAACTCTAATTCACTACCTGGAAATTAACAAAGTCTCTTCCAAAAAACGCGAACAATTAATTAAATACGCTAAAGATTTAATTGAAGAAAGGGAATAGAAGATATTATGGTACCAGAAAAATTGCAATTACACAATTTTATGAGCTATCAAAACCCAAAATCTTTAGATTTTAAGAGTTTTAATTTAGCTTGTTTGGCTGGCGATAACGGTGTGGGCAAAAGTTCGATATTAGAAGCATTAAGTTGGGCAGTTTGGGGGAAATCTAGAGCCTCCTCGGATGATGATTTAATTTTTCAAAAAGCTTCTGAAATGTGGGTTGAATTTACATTTCAACTTGAAAAAAGTCATTACAAAATCTTGCGCAAACGGATTCGCAAAAAAAGAGGTCACTCTGAACTTTATTTGTTTTCTTTTTCACCCAAAACCAAAGGTTATCACTCTTTATCAGAAGACAAAATTTTGAACACGCAAAAGAAAATCGAAAAATTAATCAAGATTCCATACCGAGTTTTTATTAATTCTGCCTATTTAAGGCAAGGAAAAGCCGATGAATTTACCACTAAAACTCCGGCGGAACGCAAAGATATTTTAGCTGATATTTTGGATTTAGAATATTTTGATGATTTATCTAAATTTGCCCGTGAAAAATCTCGAAACTTTCAAAATGAAGCTAAATCTCAAAAATACCATCTCGATGAGCTTGAAATGGAAATGACCCGCGAGCCAGAAATTAAAAAAAGTTTTCAAAAATCATCTCAAGTTTTCAAAAAAATTAATTTACAAATTGAAACTGTAAAACAACAACGACAAAACTTAGAAGTAAAAATTAAGATCGCAAATAAAATTAATTTAGAATTAGAAAATTTGAAATATGGCTTAGAAAATATTATTTTTGAGGGCAAAAAATTAAAAACGGAAAAAATAGAAACCGAAATGGAACTTTCCCAAATTGAAAAATTAACAAAACGCCGAAAACTAATTCATGATAATTTCGAAAGGCTTCAAAAATTAAAAAAAGCTGAGGGATTAATGGCCACAAATCAAATTCAAACTTTAACCTTAAAGCAAAAAACTGCCAGTTTTATAGCAGATATTGACAAAATTAAATCCCAAATTAAGAAAATTAGCCATATTGCTAAATGCCCAACCTGTTTGCGAATTTTGCCTAAAAATGAGGCTGGACAAATTATTAATAATTTAAACCAAGAAATTAAAAATCAAATTCAACCAAAATTAGATCAAATCCAAGCTAAAATCGACAAGATTAACTATTCTCACCCAAAACACAACCAGGTTAAGTTTCTAATTCAAAATTTAGCTTCAGCCGAAGATGATTATAATCAATTATCACAACTCGAAGCCGTATCTTTTGAAAAGAAAAAATTACTCCAAAAAATTAATTTAAAAATCAAAACCAAAAAAGATGAATTTATTAAACTAAACTCAAAAATCACCAAGCTTACTGCCAGCCTGAACAAGTATTCTGAGATTGAAGAAAAATATCAACAAATTAGTCAGAACATATCTGAGTTAGATAAAGCACATTCAAATATTAGGGAAGAGCTTGGCGGTTTGCAACAAGAGATAAAACACTTAGAAAGCGTTTCGCAAAAATATCATCAACTAAAAACTCAGCTTGCCAAAAACCAAAAAGATGCCGATATTTTTTTGGAGCTGGCAGAAATTTTTAGTAAAAATGGCATCCAGGCGAGAATTTTAGATAATGCCATTCCAGAAATTGAAAATCAAACCAATCAAATCTTGTCAAAATTATCGCAAGACACTATGAAAATTAGTTTTGAAACCCAAAAAGCCAAGAAAAGCCAAGATCAATCTTTAATTGAAACTTTAGACATCGCGATTACTGATAATAATGGCACTAGAAATTATGAAATGTTTTCCGGTGGAGAAGCGTTTCGAATTAATTTTGCCATTCGCATTGCCCTCAGTCGGTTTTTAGCGCAAAAATCAGGCGCTAAATTGCAGTTTTTAGCTATTGACGAAGGTTTTGGGACCCAAGATGACAACGGTCGTTTACAATTAGTCGAAGCGATTAATGCTATTTCTCAAGATTTTAAAAAAATTATTGTCATTACCCATATTTTAGAACTCAAAGATGCTTTTGAAACTCGAATTGATATTACCAAAGATGAAAATGGCTCACACATTACAGTGGCTTATTAATATAATTTGTAAAAATTAATAATTTTAAATAATTTATTTAGAATTTATAATTATTTACAGTTGAAATGTTTATTATATAAATAGGAGTAGGACAAATAAAAAAGCTTAACTTGACAAATATTGTCCGATATAGTATAATAACGGCAAAGGAATTTTTATCGATTTTTAAAGGGGGGTCCCGTTTCGGGATCCGTTTTTGAAATTAATTTTTGAAAATTGTTTGCATTAGTTACAGTTGGTGGTTATTTATTGTTTTTTCGGCCAAGGTTTGGCTGGGAATTAGGACAGCTTGTACCAATTTAGGGTTAGTGCCCGCAAGTGAGGTACGAATGTACCACTCTCCCGGTCAAACTCTGTTCGCAAGAACAGTGATGTTATATCAGTGACACCGGCACCCTTTGGGGTTGCCACAGTCAGTACCTGAACAACGAGGTGAAACACAATGACCAGATCCACAGTCGTATCCATCGTGGTCGTTCTGCTCGTCGTCGCGTTCGCGCTTCCTATGGCGGATGCCGCTGGCTTTGGGTTGTCCATGACGCCCAGCCAACATGAAGAGTTCGGACGCTGTAACGTCTGGATAGACGCTGTCTATCCAGATGCCCTGCGAGCCAGCACATCGTGGGGCGCAGATCAAGTTCCAGAGATTGTCTTTGCACCGGACTTGATACTGCGCGTCAATTGGACCTCTGACTCGGGCAACTGGAAATCCGCTCGGGTCGGTCTGGCTGGAAATCGTCGGTTTGAGGTGAAACTCCACGGTGAAAACCGCGGGGACATCATCTCGGCGGAGATCCCTATCAGCGAGTTCGGAGGTGAAGCCGGTATGCAGGGTCTTTGTCTGATCATCGGGCAAAAAGCCTCGCACCGAGCCATCATCTCACTGCCCCTAATCGGAGATGTCGGAAAGAAGGGGCAGTACAATGAGGACTGGGGACTGATCAGATTCACTTTGATTCGACCCCTGACCGGCCCGGAGATGTTCGGACCTGTTCCTGAACTCGGCTTGTCTGCCCTTGAGGCGTTCCTCCTCGTACACAACGGAGGCACGCCCACGATCGGGTCAGTGGATAAGGATTTGGTTCGCCAACTCGTCGAAAGACGTCTGGCTGCCGGTCCACGATTCACTGATCCTCCAACGGATTCAGCTACAGTTGGGTCTGCAGAACAGGTAGAGGGGGTCATGATCGAAACTCCGCCCCCAACGCCTGCTGTCGTGACCGAAGCACCAAAACCTGTCGAAATGGAAAAGCCGGAACCCGCAAGGGATCTGGTCATCCGAATCGAACAGGTGTCGTCAGACGAGTTTCGGCTCGTCCTGCCACAAGGCATCAGCCGGTTTGTCTACTCCTACACTGCCTCCAATCAGGAGACGGCGTGGAGTGATCCGGTGTCCACTATTGCTCAGTCGGTCAACTACAAGGTTTGCCCTGGAGCGAAATACCTTCAGGTGCGAGCCGTGACAGATAACGGGACTTTTGGCCCCGTCAATACATTCAACTTCGGAGGTGAGTAGCATGACCCGGGTCTTCGGACTCGTGTTGGCATTAGTCGTCCTTTGCTCGGCATTTGCATTCGCCGAGCAATCCACGACTATCCAGATTAAGAACGTCGTCCCAGATCGTCAGTTGACGATTCGGGAGCAGCGGTTTTTGGCCACTATACCATCTGGTCCTTCGGGATCAGATACGTATGGTCTTCGTGAAGCCTGTCGGCAAATGTTGCTGGTGGGCATTATCCACGTTCCCGCTGATGGGAAGTACCGCACAGGGGACGCAACCAGATACTGGTCAATGTACCAGGTCTGGACTGCACCGCAGGTGGTTACGATTCCCGTCATCCAAGGCCCACCCGGACCTGCCGGTCCTCAAGGACCACCAGGAGAACTTGGACCTCCCGGACAACCCGAACCTGTGGCTCT
>DATEAH010000010.1 GCA_035288465.1 Patescibacteria group bacterium
AAGATTATGGCTAAAAAATCAAAAACAATTAAAATTCAATTGATGTGTACGGAATGTAAAGAAAGAAATTATACGCTTAAAAAAAATATTCAAGAACATAAAGAAAAATTTGAATTTCAAAAACATTGCCCAAGATGCCGAAAACATACTCTGCATAAAGAAGTAAGGATTCCAAACCCTAAAAAATAGAGATGATTTGGGATTGTGGAAAATAATTATAAATTCATAATTGAGATGAAGATAGGGGTGTAGCTCAGTTGGCAGAGCGTCGCTCTCCAAAAGCGAAGGCCGCGGGTTCAATTCCTGCCACCCCTGCCATTTTATCAAGCTGATTTTATAGTGATGAGATAATAATATTATTTTGACAAAAAGCATAAATTTTATTATATTTAAAATGGTTAGAATTTAGGATTTTATTGTGCAACTTAGGAGGGGCGTGTCTCCATATTTTAGTAATTTTTTACAGCCGGTTTTTAATAAAATCAAGATTGGTTTTGATTTTATCTCCAGAAGCAGGCTGTTTTTTATTTTGATTTTTATGGCGGCAGCGGCTTTGGCGGTATTTTTATCTCCAAAACCACAGGTTCCAGGAATAAAAATTTCACCTTATACTATTGTTGGTGATACGGTGACGTTTACGGCTGGAGATTCTTGGATTGCAGATTACAATGATCCTCAGATTGAAGGTAAAAATATTATTGTCCAAAATGGAGCAAGGGTTTTTATGAATGGTGAACATGCCTTTAATTCAATGACAATAGAAAATGGTGGGCAATTAGGTACGGTCGGTATTGGTGATAATTTTTTGATTAAATGGACCGGGTATGTTCAGATTCCGAGCAATGATATGTGGATCAGATTAACTGGCGACGATGCGGTTAAATTGCGATTAAGACCTCTTAATGGAAGCTGGCAAGAGGTATCCAATTGGGTAGCATCGTGTGGAGCACAATGTCCTCGAAATGCTGATATTGGTCCTTTAAGCTCAGGATTATATGAAATTGAAGCTTGGTATCGAGATGATGTTGGAATTGCAAGAGTGAGTTTGCAAATGACCACGGGAATTTTATTTTCTTTAGAGCCAATTGCGACAAATTATCTTTTTACCGGTTTAGATGCAACTCATACCACGGCTTGCACGACAAATCCGGTGGATTTTAGAAATGGTCTTTGTGGTGAGTATTACCCTTGGGCGGAATATACTGCTGATCCGGCAGATGTTGATCCTAACCATAACATTCAAAACTTTGTCAGTCCAATGGTTGATTTTTATTGGGAGTTAAATGATCCATTTAAACGAACTTCAGATTTTGCCTGGCTAAAATTAACGATTAATAATGATTTAGATGTCAAATCTGGCGGTCAAATTCGAATCGCGGGCGGCAGAAATGAGGGACCATATATTGCCGAACTTTATGACACTACCGGTAATATAGATCCGAGATTACCGATAACTGTTTATGATGATATGAATCAAATTCAAATTGGTAAGTTAGAGGTGAATGCCAATAATATCTATATTGGTCAATCTGATCCTTCAGGTTTAGATCCCAATGCTATTGTTAGCATCAATGGTTTGGATGCGCCAAAATTTAAAGGATTAGTCGGTGATTTAAGAGATGGAGGAAATGCAGGGATAGTTAATTTTAATGTAGTTTACAATTTTTGGATAAATGATAGTGGTTTAATTGAAGCGATTGGTGGAGATGGTAGTCCTCAGGCGGGACCTTCAAGTGGTGGTTCTGGTGGTGGAGGGTCTGGCGGAATTGTCAGAATTTATCCTCCTCAACTCTTTCGGGGATATGGAAATATTAATATTTCTGGAGGCACGGGCGGAGAAGGCACCGGTGTGGCATCAGTTGGTCGGCCGGGTAGATCACTATATGCAATTACCGAAAATGCCTTTTATTCGATTGGTGATACTCCTATTCCAATTCCGCAATGTTGGCGTCAAGGGACTGATTGCGTAGCGGGTGGTGTAAGTCGATATAATACCTGCGAAACCAGTGGGTCGCGAGTTTGGCTTGGTAATTGCGGTAACGTTGCGCAAGCTACTTCAAGTAGTCAACATGGCGGTTATCGGGGGGGAAATTTTGTGCCACCCCCATATAATGGAAATTTATCAGGAGCCGGTGGCGGCGGAAATGGCGGTGGAGGCACTGAGGGCGGCGGTGGTGGGGGTGGAGCGGCCGGTGCGGCGTTAATTGGTGCAAACAAGCTTGATCCTGTTTCATACACCTCAGTAAGTAATTTGGTTAGTTTATCTTCGGGTGGTCGCGGAGGTCAAGGTTCAGGATCGGGCAGTGGCGCTGGAGGACTTGGGGGGACACCATTTATTAATATAGATAATAACATACATGAAATTTATCAAGCTGCGAATCTTAGTTTAAATAATCCGGGAAACTGTGGGGTGGATGGTAGTTTAGGCGGTGGCGCTGGCGGTGGCGGTGGAGGCGGTCCATTTTTTAATATTTCCTTCCAACCAATTCTAATACCTCCTCCCTCCGCGATTGAGGTTGAAGGGGATGTCCATGCCAAGGGAAATATCTCAATTTCCGGAAACGCGACCGGAGTTGTGACTGCAACCGGGCTGTCAATTAATACTAATTTTAATGCCAATGAATTAAAAGTGAAACTTACCTCTTACACAATAGATTCTGCTTCATTTGCAAATTGGGAAAATGTGGTGACAAGCACCACGACCAAACTTTTTGAAACTATTAAAAATCGCTTGCTTACTGAAAGGGCACAAACTTTTACCTCTGAAAAATATTTAAATTTAAATCCGGAAGAGACTCCGGAAGGTGGGGTTTGGCGGGCGGCAACATTACCCGAACTAACTCCTTTGGGAGATACATCTTATAACGGACGTGGCACCTTAATTGTGGAAAATCAAAATGTTAATATCAATAGTAATCTAACCAGTTCAAGTCCTTCAATGATGGGCTTAATCGTTTTAAACGGAAACGTTACTATTGGTTCTGATGTGACAAATTTACGGCTGGCAATTTTTGCGCCCAATGGGACGATTACTATTGCCAGTAATCCTTTAAATAGTAAATTTACGTTTTCGGGTATCTTAATTGCGCAATCAATTTATATTCAGCGTTCAAATTCAGATATTAATTACAATCAATCGATTAATGGAGTGAGGAATAGCTTAGTGCCCGATAGATATTATTCTGCTTTGCCAGGATTTTCGCAAATTCTGCCGCCAAGTTGGCAAGAAACGGTGTTATAACCAATTTTTATTTATATTAGTTGGAAAAGGATGTTTTTTAAAAAATTATCAAAAATAATTTCTAAATTTGCGTTTTTGGGCCGATATTATTTTATGGGTTTAGTTTTGGTAGTTATAGTTTTGATTTGGCTGATGGCTCCAAAAAATAATCCACCCGCTTCTCAGGTTGAAGGTACTGTGAGTATAATTGGTGATACGGCCACATTTTCAGGAGAAAATTTTATTGGCAGCAATACAGATTTTGACACAAATGGCTCAAAAGGGATTCGTAATATTGTGGTTGAGCCCGGAGCTAAAGTTTTTGTAAATGGTGACCATAGTTTTGGAAATATTACCATTAAAGATAGCGGTTCTTTTGGTACTACCGGCATTAATGATAATTTTTTGGTGAAATGGACCGGGTATATTCGGGTCCAACCAAGTTGGAAAAATATCAGATTGGTTGGAGAAGATGCCGTAAAACTGCGCTTGAGACCGCTTAATGGTCAATGGCTTGAAGCTTCGGCATGGACGAATAATTGCGGCAGTGCCTGCCCAAGCAAGGCAGAAATTAATTTGTCATCAGCCGGCCTTTTTGAGGTTGAAGCTTGGTATTATAATTTTGGGGGGATGGCTGATGTGCAATTGCAAAAATTGGCGTTTCCTCAAGATAATTCATGGTTTGATGCGCGTTATTCAGAGCCAATTCCGGCAAATGAATTATTTACCGGAATTGACTATGATCATGGGACCGCCTGTACGCCTAAGAGTAATTTTCAAAATGGTTTATGCGGCGAATATTATGCGATGATGACATATTATAATGATCCGACGACTTATAAAAATATTGCCGGTTATTTGGATGATCATTTAACGCAAAGAAGAATTGATAAAATGGTAAATTTTAGTTGGGATTTGGCAGATCCTTTTGAGCGGACTCCTGACATCCGAAGTAATAATTTTGCCTATTTAAATATTTACTCAGATGGCGATATCGTCATACGACCTGGAGGTGTTCTTGAAATGGTGGGGGGGAGAAATGGCGGGCCGTATTTGGCCGAGACTTATACTTATGATAGTGCGACGGTGGTGAATGTTGATTATAATGATGTTGAAAAAGTGGCGACAGGCCGATTGTATCTGACTTGTAGAAATCTTTACTTGCAAAGTAATTTAATCCCCCGTAAATATGGGGTAATTAAAGCCAATGGTTTATCTCCTCTGAGTTTAAGCAATTTGTATCAAATTGATATTAATGGTGATCGTCGTGATGGCGGTAATGGCGGGATAATTAAAATTACCACGACCCAAAATATTAGTCTCGAAAGTCAAAGTCAGATTGAAGCTAAGGGCGGAACGGGCAGCCCCTTGCCCGGTCCGAACCGTGGCGGGTCAGGAGGTGGCGGATCCGGTGGGATTGTAAAAATATCAGCCGGCAATTCACTCGATAATTCAGGCAGGATAAATGTTTCAGGAGGCAATGGCGGTGATGGTTCCGGGGTAAAATCGATGGGTCGGCCTGGTCGATCTTGGTTTTCTTTGCATGAAACTCAATTTTATGGTAATCCAATGATTGTCTCTGATTGTTGGCAAACTGGCGGAGATTGTGGTGAAAATGATTACCACACTTTAAAAACTTCAAATCCACCCAATATTGGCTCGACCTGTGGAGTTAGTGGCGAACAAACATTTTGCAGTAGCGATGGTGGTTGGTACGGTAAAGTATGGGGAAGATATGGTAGCCTTGGTGCGGGAGGCGGCGGTGGTTATTGTCCAGGCATGGGAAGTGGTAAATCAACTCAAGGTGGAGGAGGAGGCGGTGGCGCTGGTGGAGTGGTGATTGTAAATGCGGCGAGCGTTTCAGACCAAAATAGTTTAACCGACTCCTCATTTTTGGGTGCTCGGGGCGGAAATGGAGGAAAGGGAGCTGATGGGCCGGCAGGTGGTTTAGGAGGAGTCGCGGCGACAAATTTATTAAATAACCGGTATGATATTAATGACGCGTTAGAAATTAGTAAGCAGGCACAAGATGGCCAATGCGGAAGCCATGGTGATCAAGCTGGGGGTTCGGGTGGAGGAGGAGCTGGCCCAGTGTTAAATTATTCACTAATTGTTCCGCCAACGCCCCTTCAAGGTCTGACCATTGAAGGCGATGTTCATGCCGCCGGTAATATTTCAATTTCTGGTTACGCCACCGGTATTGCTTCAGCGGGGGGAATAGTTAATTATTCAAACTCTGGTTTTCGTGGCAATTTAGGGGATGTTTCTTCGTATACTATTAACTCAGAATCATTAGCGAGTTGGGGGAAAGTTGTGACAAGCGGTGACAAATCCTATTTTCAACAAGTTTTAAAACGTTTAAAGTTAGAACGAGCCTTGCCTTTTTTAAAAAGAAATTTTGAAGATCTAAACCCGAATATGACCCCAGAAGGGGGTGTTTATTTGGCAACATCATCCTTTCCAACTCAATTAATGGGATACAAGGGGCGTGGAACGGTTATTATTGAAAGAGGTGGGCTAGAAATAAATGGAGATTATTGTTGGAGTAATGAGCCAACCGATTTTATGGGTTTTATTGTTGAAAGCGGCGATGTTATTATTCAACCTAATACTTCATATGTCAAAGCGGCGATTTTTGCCCCCAATAGTGATATTCGAATCTTAAAAAGCAATAAGGGTTTAGAGTTTCATGGTCTAATGGTCGCAAAATCAATCACAATTAAACCGTCAAATATGCCAATTAATATTCACTATGATCCAAAAATAAATGGGACGAAGTTTAAATTAATACAAAACAAATTTTATTCAGCCTTGCCGGGGTTTTCGCAAATTTTACCGCCAATTTGGAGTGAATCTGGAGCTGAATAAAATAATCAATTATATAATACAATAGCTTTAAATTTTGGACTTGACACCCTTTAAGGGTTTATATTATACTAAAAGTAGTTATAAAGGAGGGGTATGACGCGCTTAGACATAAATCCAGAAGTTGAGCAAGGTATTATTAATGCTCAAAATCAATCTCAGGCACCGGCTGAGGTGCCAAAATTAAAAGCTCCGATTAGGACCAGCAATATCGTGACAACTGGTTTTTTGATAACCGGTTTTTTCTTGTTGGTTTTTGGGGGCTTATTTTTGTTTAATGTGATGAAAAAGTCAAGTATTAATTCAACGTCGAACAAGATCGGTCAAGCTAATGATGAGATTTTGAAAATGGGAGATGTGAATAAGCAAGCTGAGGCTTTATACTCCCAAATTAATAATCTCGAAGGGCTCTGGGCTGGTCGTAATCTTTGGTCAAACGTGATGACTAAATTAAGTGGGACAATGTATAAAAATGTGAAATTCAATACCGTCAGTTTTGCCAGTCCAAATACTTTAACCATCACTGGTCAGACAGATTCACTTTCGAATGTGGCAAAAATGTTAGCTTCGTTAGAAGGAGACAAGAATTTTTTGAACGCCAAATTAACATCAGTCACGGTAGAGGAAGGTGTGGTTAGTTTTAATATTGGCACCGGTTTTACACCGTCATTATTGGGAGCTAGCTCAGGATCAAAATAATTTGATTATATTATTTAGAATTACTAAGGAGTGATAATGAAACAACCTTCTGAGTCGAAAAAAACCGAACAAGTGGGAGCAATTCTGCTATTATGTCTTTTAGTGATTGTTTGTACAATTATTTTTGGGATTCGTCCTCAAATTTCATCTTTAAAAGAAAATAATATCACGGCGGCGGCCAAGAAAGACGATTTGAAGGATCGACAAGATAAATTAAATAATTTACAAACTTTAGCCAAGGAAATTAATGCGAATAAAGCCATCGTGCAAAAACTAGCCATTGCTTTACCGACAAAAGAAAAATTAGGGGAGCTTTTGATTCAAGTTGATACTATTGCCAATAACCAGAATTTAAAAATTATTAATTTTACTCCTTCGCTCGTAACTCAACAAACTGGGGACGCCTCGAAAGATTTTACTGAAGATACGGGTTCTGCTTCCACTGATGGTACCGCCTCCACTACAACTATTCCGGGCGCGATTGGTGGTGCGGCGCAAACTTATGCTTTTACAATGGCCGTGTCAGGAAATTATTCTTCGATTGTAACCTTTATGAAAAATCTTGAACAAAACTTAAGACCAATGGTGGTTAAAAATGCTGAATTCGCCGCTGCTGAGGGCGGGAATCCAGCCATAGATGCCACTTTCGAAATTGAGACATATTATCAAAAATAATTATCAAAGGAGTAGAAAATGTCTCCGAAAACAATAAAATTGATTGCTTTTATTCTCGTTCTCTTACTTTTAGGGGGTGGTGGCTATTATATTTTTTATGCCACCAAACCATCTCAACAAGAAATTGACTCGCAAAGGGAGAAAGTGATTATTGTTCCCGCAAATATTTTACAAAACAATGCCGCTAAAAAAGTTAATAATTTCATGAAAAATGGCACTTTACCAATTAAAGTTGAAGCGAGCGAAAAAGGCAGAATTAATCCCTTTGCTAACCTATAAGAGTAAACCATGCAAGATTCAGTATCGCAACAAAAAAAACCTGGTAAAAACCTTGGCGAGGCTGGAGATATTTTAGATATTGTTTTAAAAAAGGGTTGGTTAATTAGACCCCAAATAGAACAAATGCGCCAAGACAGTCTGGTATCGCAAAAGTCAGTGACACAAATTTTAGAAGAAAGCGGTTTAATTAGCCAAGAAAAATTAATTCAGGCTTACAGCGATTTTTTTAAACTTCCTATTATTAGATTAAGAGAATTGTATGTTCCAAGACAAATAATTTCAAAAATTCCAGAAAAATTAGCTAAAAAATATTTTATTCTCGTTTTTGATCAAAAAGCAGATCGATTAAAAATGGCCATCGCCAAGCCTGCTCGTCTTCAATATGATCGTCCGGGTGTCCTGGCGGATATTCAAAAAAAACAGAAAGTCGACATTGATTTATATATCACCTCTGAAGGCGATTTTAACGAAGCCTTAAAATATTATCATCTTAAACCGAAAATAAAAATTGATCAAACTACCAAACTTACCGAATTACCAGATAAATCAAAGAACGAGAGCCAACCTGAAGAAAAATTACCCCAAATTTTAGATATTTTAGTTAGCCAACGTTTAATTAATCAAAAAGAAGCTTTAGAAATTATCAAAAAGGGCGAAAAGCAAAATGTGCCTTTTGAAAATATTATTCGCGAAGAAGGTTATGTTTCTGATGATGAATTAGCAAAAGCACAGGCCCAGCAATTTAATTTACCTTACTTGTCTTTAAAAAATTTAAAAATTTCCGCTGAAAATATAAGAAAATTCCCGATTGAAATTTCGGAAAAATATCGATTAGTGGTTTTCGAAACCTTGTCAGATAAAGTTTTTAAAATTGCCACCGCATATCCTGAAAATCCAGCCGCGCATGAAGTAGTCAGCTTTCTAAAATCAAAATATGGCATTACCGGATATTTACATATTACCACCCCGCAAGATATTACCCTGGTTTTGGAAAAATATAAAGAATCGGAACCTGAGAAAAAAGGCGAACATAAAACATTCTCATTGTTCGGTGAGGGAAATGAACCTTGGAGACCTCAGGCTAAAGAACCTAAACCAATTGGTGAATTAGATATTGGTACCTTAATTAAAAAAGATATTCAAACCAAAGAAGAATTAGAAAAAATTACTAAAACTGGAGATATTCCCAGAACCGTCGCTGGCTTAATTAATTTCGCCTTAGTTAAAAAATCATCAGATATTCATATTGAACCTTGGGAAAAAGAATTACACGTGAGATACCGTATTGATGGTGTTTTACGGGATATTATTAAGATGGACCGCAAGATGCATCCTGGAATTATTGCGAGAATAAAAATTTCATCAAGATTGAGATTAGATGAGCAACGAATACCTCAAGATGGTCGGTTTGCAATTAGTTTCAAAAACCGCGCGGTCGATATTCGAGTTTCAACCCTACCCACCAGCAATGGTGAAAAAGCGGTTTTGAGATTATTGGAAAAAACCAAAAAAATAATTTCATTTGAGGAATTAGGTTTAACTGGCCGAGCTTTTGATGTTTTGGCAAATAATATTAAAAAACCGTATGGGATGATTTTAGCGACTGGACCGACCGGATCTGGCAAAACCACGACTTTATATGCAGTTTTACAATCAATTAATACTTCACAAACCAATATTGTGACCCTTGAAGATCCAATTGAATATCAAATTGATGGGGTCAATCATTGTCAAGCGAGACCCGACATTGGTTTTTCTTTTGCTGAGGGCTTAAGAAGTATTTTAAGGCAAGATCCAAACGTGATTATGGTTGGTGAAATTCGGGACAAGGAAACGGCGGGGATGGCGGTTCAGGCCGCTTTAACTGGTCATTTGGTTTTATCTTCGTTGCACACTAATGATGCTGCAGGCGCGATTCCGAGGATGCTTGATATGGGAATTGAACCATTTTTAATTGCTTCTTCACTTTCAGCAATATTAGCTCAAAGGCTTGTGAGGAAAATTTGTTCAAAGTGTAAACAACAAATTCAGATGCCAGCCGAGGTGATTGGAAAAATTGATCGGGAATTGGCTCAAATCCCACAGACTTCTGGCGTTAAAGTCCCAAAACCTTATACCTTTTGGAGAGGTAAGGGTTGTCCAGAATGCGAAGAAGGATACGTCGGTCGTATCGGTATCTTTGAAGTCTTACCCATTTCGCATCAAATTCAAGCCTTAACAATCAAACAAGAATCAGCAAATGCTTTAAAAAATAAAGCCATTGAAGAGGGGATGCTGACAATGAAACAAGATGGTTTATTAAAAGCATTAAATGGATTAACAACCGTTGATGAGGTTTTTCGTACCACATTAATTGAATAAAATTATTTGATAACTAATAAATTATTAGAAAATAGAGGTATTATGGATCAACCATCGAATCCTACTCCCCAAAAACCAGCCACACCGACAACAACTCCAACTAACATAAGTTCTGAAAAAGGCTTGCAAATTTCTGGGGAAATTACTCAATTATTAGATGCCGCCGTTAATAACGATGCATCTGATTTGCATTTATCTTATGGCGTGCCGCCAACTTTGAGAATTGATGGCCGGTTAGTGCCAATTGAGGGCAAAACAGCTTTAAGCGCCGAACAGGTTCAAAAATTAGTCTTTAGTTTTATGACCCAAGATCAAAGAGAAAGATTTCTACAACGCAAAGAGGTTGATTTTTCCTTTAGCTATGGCGGCAAAATTCGATTCAGAGTCAATGTTTTTTATGAAAAAGGCTATGTCGCCGCTGCCTTAAGATTAATTTCGACCACGATTCGTACCCTTGAACAGCTAAATTTACCGCCAATTTTAGAAAAATTTACTTTAGCTTCACAGGGATTTGTAATTATCACTGGTCCAACTGGTCATGGAAAGTCTACGACCTTAGCGGCAATTATCGATCATATTAACCGCACGCGTTCGGAACATGTGGTGACGGTTGAAGATCCAATTGAATATATTTTTAATAATGATAAAAGCATTATCCAACAGCGAGAAGTTTATGCTGATACGTTATCATTTGCCCGTGCTTTAAGATCAATTTTGCGAGAAGATCCAAATGTCGTGCTAATTGGTGAAATGCGAGATTTAGAAACTATTGAAGCTGGCCTAACAATTGCAGAAACTGGGCATTTGGTTTTAACTACCTTGCATACCAATAAAGCGGCTGAAACGGCGGATCGCATTATCGATGTTTTTCCGCCTCACCAGCAGCAACAAGTCCGTTCACAATTAGCCAATGTTTTATTGGGGGTTGTTTCACAAAGATTAATTCCGAAAATTGGTGGGGGACGAGTTCCAGCAGTTGAAGTGATGCTCGCAAATTCCGCGGTTCGAAACGTCATTCGTGAAGGTAAAACATACCAATTGCCAAATATTATTTCAACTTCTGTTTCTGAAGGGATGATTAATTTAGACAAAGTTTTGGCAGATTTAGTTTCCAAAGGGGAAATTACGGTTGATGATGCATTAACATGGTCTTTAGATCCCAAATCATTGAAAATGTCTATATATTAAAGGAGGGGAATGCCCGACAATTTTGAATTTGAAGCTCGTAATCCTCAGGGTCAAGTCGTGACCGGGATGATTTCTGCTGATGATTTGGCCAGAGCTGAAAAAATTCTCACCCATAATAAATTAACCGTGACCAATATTCATAAAAAACAAGAGCTGTTAGGATTTTTAGAAACTATCACAAATCGGATCTCACTTCGCGACAAACTCTTATTTTGTAAACAGTTGGCAACCATGATTGAGGCTGGATTCCCAATTTTACAAGCCTTAGAGGTGATTGAGACACAAACTACTAATCGTAGTCTAAAAGATCGAGTTTCACAGATTTCTGCCGACCTTCAGCAGGGCCATAGTTTTTCTTCAACGATTGAAAAACAAGGTGATATTTTTTCACCCGTTTTTATTAATGCGGTTAAGGCTGGTGAAGCTTCGGGAAAACTGCCTTATGTTTTAAGAAAATTAGCTGATAATATGGAGCAAGATTATACTTTTATGTCAAAAATAAAAAGTGCGGTTGCATACCCAATTTTCTTATTAGTTGCGATGGTTGGTATTGGGATAATAATGTTAGTGAAGGTAATTCCACAATTAGAACAAATTTTTAAAGAATCAGATGTCGAATTGCCTTGGCCAACGAAGTTTTTTATTTGGGTTTCAAATGTATTTCAACATTATTGGTGGATTATTTTGGTATTATTATTTTTGGCGTATTTAGCAATTCGGGCTTGGCGAAAAACTGAATCTGGAAAATTCACCATTGATGTAATGATGATTAAAGCTCCAATTTTGGGTCCGGTAATGAATTTAATTTATATGTCGAGATTTTGCCGCACCTTCGCAATTTTAATGTCAACTGGGATTCCCCTATTGGAATCGATAAAAATTGTCTCTGAAGCAATTTCGAACGCGGTTTTTAAACAAGCCTTAGATGAGGTTTATGCACAGGTTGAAAAAGGAATTCCCGCTTCGACGCCCCTTGCTAAAAATAAAATTTTTCCACCGATGATTCCTAATATGATGAGTGTGGGCGAAAAAACCGGCAAATTAGATGAAATCTTAGAATCTTTGGCTAATTATTATGAATTAGAAGTTGATAATCAGATGAAAAAGTTATCCTCATTGCTGGAGCCAGTTTTAATTGTTATTATTGGAATAGGTGTGGCAGTAATGGTATTTTCTATTATTATGCCAATTTATAATTTGGCGCAAGTCATTTAAATTATTAGTAAATTGATTTTATTATCCTGATGTAAATAAATTAACATCGGGAGGAGGCGAATGATTCGCAAACCTAAAAAAGGTTTTACGTTGGTGGAGCTATTGGTAACAATTGGAATAATTGGAATATTAGCAGTAATTGCGTTTGTAAGCTTGAATGGTGCTCGTCAAAGAGCTCGCGATTCGAAAAGAATTGATGATTTAAAACAAGTTCAAACCGCTCTGGAAATGTATTATGATGATAAAAAAGTGTATCCTGATACTTTGGCTGGAACCGCTCCTTCGTGCGTGATAGAACCTTCCTATACAGCTGAGGGATGGAATTGGTGTTTAAGTTCTCGAGATAATCCTTGGGTACCCTTGATAAGTCCAGCTTATATCCCAACTTTGCCTTTGGATCCTCAACATCGGGCAAAATTTTATATCTATGGCGGTTTTACCAATAATTATAAATTATTAATTCCATATATGGAGAGTGGGACTGGAAAAAGTTTAGCGTCTAAAGATGGAGGTTGTCGTGCGAATCAATATGAAATTTATTCTCCGACGGCAGCAAAGTGGTGTTATGGTCCAACTTGTTCAAATCCTATTACCAAGTGTGATACCCCATAGTTTAGTTAAAGGTCGATTTAAGATATCAGATTTAATAAAATTATAAATTTAAAGGAGGTAGAAAATGTCAAGAAAATCTCGAGGTTTTACTTTAATCGAGTTATTGGTAGTTATTGCCATTATTGGTATTTTGGCCGTAATCGTTTTACTCGCTTTAAACTCGGCTCGTGTTAAAGCCCGTTTTGCTTCCGGTCAGTCTTCCTTAGCTTCGGCTCAACCTGCCGCGGTCATGTGTACTGATGATAGTTTTGCTCTTAACGCCGCCGCTCCTGCTGGAAATGTTTGTGCGGATACATCTGCCACAAACGCCACTTGGCCAACTGCTGCACAGTGGAGTGCCTTAACTGGTTGGGGTGCAATTACTGTTACTGCTGTTGGACCAGATGCGTGGTCATACAATGCTGTTTTTAATTCTGGTGGATTGAATAAAACTGTTACTTGTACTGTCAACGGTTGTACAACAACATAGTAAATTTTTAATGAGATAACACGATGCAAACACTGGTAATTCTTGGTACATTTATTTTAGGGTTAATGATTGGCAGCTTTGCAAATTCAGTTATTTACCGATTAGCTGATTTAAAAACAATATTAAAGGAAAGGTCCCTTTGCCCACATTGCAAAAACAAATTGGGCTTTTGGGACCTAATTCCTTTAATCAGTTTCGCTTTTTTGCTTGGTAAATGTCGATATTGTAGTCAAAGAATTTCTTTCACTTATCCGGCTGTTGAATTACTAACCGGCCTAATATTTGTCACAATTTATTTATATTTTGGACTGACCTTTTATGCAGTCTTATTGGCAATCATTTTTGTCGGTTTAATAGTGATCGCTTTTTATGATTTTCGAAAAATGATTATTCCTGATGAAATATTATTACCAATTGCCATTTTAGCTGTTTTAAGCTTAATAATGTCGATTTTTGTCAAGTCCGGTTTTGGATATCCAAAAACAGGCTTAGAAAATTTGTTATTATCATTTTACGGTTTAGTGACATTTAGCTTGCCAATAATTTTTTTATTCGTAGTTTCAAAAGGTAAGTGGATGGGTTTTGGGGATATCAAACTTGGTCTATTTTTAGGATTAGTATTGGGGTTTCCATCAGCAATTGTAGCAATTTTTCTGACCTTTTTAATCGGAGGATTGGCAGGCATAATTTTAGTCGCTTTAGGCAAAAAACAACTTAAAGATAAAGTTCCTTTTGCACCATTTATGATTTTAGGGATGATGATGGCGATTTTTTGGGGAGAGCAGATACTAAATTGGTATTTAGGCTTAGGTTTTTAAATATTAGGAGGAAAGATGTCTCGAAATTTATCCCATCAATCAAAAAGAGGTTTTTCTTTGATTGAATTATTGGTCGCGATATTTATCATTATTATTTTAACCACGGCTATTTTAGTCAGTTTAGCCAAATCTCGCGAAAAGTCCCGCGATAATAAACGCAAGACTGATTTAGCAGTTATTCAACAAGGACTCGAAATGTATTATGCGGACCAGCATCAATTTCCTCCCGGAAGCTGTACTAATGTTTCCAGTTTGTCAACTGATCCTTCAAGCCAAAATGATTTTTCTAAATATGTTTCGCCAGTTCCCGCCGATCCGTACCCATCTTTAAATATCAGCTATAAATATAATTTAGTCACAGATACAAATAATTTTCCGCACTATATTATAGTTTCAACGCTTGAAAATAGAAATGATTCAGATTATGACAAAGCCTTAACCGGAACTTATTGGGCAACTGCTAATGATGCCTGCGTTGGAGGTTGGTATGGGGCTGGAAAAAATTATCATTATTTCGTGAGTTCAGATTAAATTGTTGATTTGGATTAAATCGCACCATGACTAAAAAACAAAAATATTCACTAAAACCCAATACCACAATTTTAAATGGTGGTTTTAGTTTAGCTGAACTTTTAGTGACGATGGCAATTATAATGATTTTAATGACTTTATTTATCCCAAGTTATCGTCGTTTTAGCCAGCGAAACGATTTAAGTTCTTCGGTTCAGCTGATGAAGGAAGCGGTTTTAAGAGCGCAAAGCTTAGCATATGGTCCTGAAAGCAGCCCTTTAAGTCCAGATTCTGTTTCTTATTATCGTTTTGTATTTTATCCTGATGAAAAACCAGCGGTGAGATATGAAATAAAATTTGGTTCAATGGCAACTTCGACGTGGGACTCATTAGATACTTCAGGTAATAACCCCACCTCGACTTACTTAATTGATAATTATGAAAAAACCATTGAGCGTGGATATTTGCCAACCTCAATTGCATCTTCTTCGGGTTCGCTTAAAACTTTTGGTACGACTCGTGAAGGGTCAATTACTTTTCAGGTTATTAATGGAGCTTGTTATTATTCCTGGCAGGTTTATTCCACTCCAGCAGATAAAAGTTATGTTTTTGTAAATTTACAAAATAATTTAACCTCAAGTTTAGTTTTTAATACTGGTTCGTGTAAGCCATCTATTCAATAAAATAATAATTGGATTTAAATAATGTTAAAAAGCATTGAAAAAAAACAAAATTCTGGCTTCGGGATATTAGAGGCGATTATTGCTTCTGGCATTATTGCTCTTTTTTCAGCTGGGGTAGTAATTTTAGGAAATATTTCCCTTAGATCGGTAGTTATTAATAAACACAAATTGCAGGCTTCATATTTGGCTCAAGAAGCGGTTGAGGGTTTAAGAGTGATGCGCGACACAGCCTGGATTGATGAAAAACCGACGACTTCTTGGAAAGAATATATCACCAAAAGCTGTTCATTGATAGGTGGTGTTTATACTTGTTTAGGTTCAATTTCTTGCACTAATGGTGAGTGTGGGGTATTTTATTCACCAGCATATCAGCGTTGGCATCTAAACCCGACTAATATTTATTATTGTAGTGATTTGACTACTTCGGCGAGTGCGTCAGGTTGTGCAGGAGGAGCAATTTATACTCAAAAAATTACAATTCGTCCTGGAGTGGCGCCAAATGATAAAACAGCGGATGTGATTGTGGATATTTCATGGAAAGATTATGATAAAACCAGAAGCGTGGTTATAAATACAATATTAACCGATTGGATGAGTTATTAATGAAAAAAAATAAATTAAAATCTGGATTTACTTTAATTGAAATTTTAATTGCCTCCTATATTTTTGTGGTGGTGATGGTGGCAGCGACGGTTATTTTTAGCTCTTCGGTTGGTGCCAAGATGAAAGCCCAAGTATATTGGGAAAACCAGCAAGAGGCTCGTTTTGCGATGGAGAAAATTACCCGAGCCACCAAAGATTCAACCATAAAAAGTTTTGCAGTTGAAAGTGGCCCAAAATTAATACTTTGTTCAGATTATTATAGTTCTTGTTCTTCTGCTTCGGCTTCGGGCGGCAAAGCCTTCCAATTTTGGTATGACATAAATGCCAAAGCGATTTATATGCAAAAAGGAGGATCGACGGCAATTCGTTTAACTTCAAGTAATGTAGAAGTAAGTAATGTGAGCTTTTCCCCAAGTAACCCCGCGACAACCCCCCAAAACGATGAAAATAAAACTGTGCAAAGATTCGTGACCGTTTCTTTTACAGTTAAAAATGCTCCGGGAATAAAAAGAGTCAGTTCTGATACTTTGACGCTTAAAACCACAATGGCTCTGAGATATTATTATAAATATAAATATTAATTATTTTAATTTATGAATAAAAAAATTCAACAAATTAAGAAAAATTTAAGATCAAAAAGCGGAGCGGCATTATTAATAACCATGTTGCTTATTGCAGGGGTAGGTGCTTTGGCTTTGGCTATTTCTCGAATAGTTTTATCGGAAATTAGAATTTCCGCTAGTTACGCCGATTCAGTTATTGCTTATCAGGCGGCGGAAACTGGTATCGAGAAAGGATTATTAGAATTTAGAAATAATCGGACATGGGATGACAAAACTTTTTCAAATTCCGAGCAGAATTATACAGTTTTAATTAACACAAAACAGGCGAGTCCGGTAGAATTTGCTCGAATTGATAGGGACAAATCATACACTTTAGATATTTCTAAAAATACCCAAACAATAAATGTATATTGGCAGGCGCGTTGTACCCCGACTTGTAATAATGTTGGAATATTTGAATATCAAATTTCTAGAGACACGAGCGCCAATTCAGAATGGAAATTAATCGGCAATTCTACTTTAAATACAGGAAGCACCGATAATATTGAACCCGGGGTGATAACTTCAGCTCGAAAATATTTAAGGTTTAGGTTTTTGACGCCATATGCTAACACCTGGGCTTTTGTTAAATTATCGAGCGCAACTGAACAATTACCTAGCCCAACATTTACTATCGATTCAACCGGTACCTATCAAAAAGTTAAAAGAGTTTTACGGGCAACCCTACAACCAGCAACCGGTCAAGTGATTAGCATCTTTGACTATACTTTATATGCCGGGGTGGGTGATATTGCGCCATAATTTAGTTTGCGAAAAAACTAACTTTGGGTTATAATCAGTTTATGAAACTAGATAAACTGATTATTTTTTGTGATGGGGGAGCTGCTAATAACCCAGGACCAGCCGCAGCAGGGGTTGTTTTTTATAATTCAAATGGTAAAAAATTATTACAGATATCAAAATATTTAAGTTTGCAGACCAATAATCATGCAGAGTATCAGGCGGTGATTTTAGCCTTAAAAACTGCGCAATTAAAATTTGATCCTGAAGTTATCGAATTTTATTTAGACAGCCAATTAGTGGTTGAACAATTATCTGGAAATTATAAAGTTAAAAATCAAGGCTTAAAACCATTGCATTTGGAAGTGAAAAAATTACAATTAAATTTTCCATTAGTTTTTTATCATCATATCACTCGTGAAAAAAATCAACTCGCAGATCGTTTAGTTAAAAATGAAATCAAAAAAAATATTAAAAAAGGTGATAATTATGGAAAATTATAAACCTTTATCTCCGGAATCCGAAAAAGAAATTTTGAAATTTTGGGAAAAAAATCGAGTTTTTCAAAAATTAATTGCTAAAAATAAAAATAAACCGGCTTGGTCTTTTTTGGACGGACCGATTACGGCTAATAATCCCATGGGCGTGCATCATGCTTGGGGCCGAACCTATAAAGACCTTTTTCAGCGCTATCACGCAATGAAAGGCGAGGAGCAGCGTTTCCAAAATGGTTTTGATTGCCAAGGGTTATGGGTGGAAGTTGAGGTTGAAAAAGAACTCGGCTTTAAAACTAAAAAAGAAATTGAAGAATACGGTATTGAAAAATTTGTCAAAAAATGCAAGGAAAGAGTTCAAAAATATGCGGAGGTCCAAACTGAGCAATCAATCAGGCTTGGTCAATGGATGGATTGGGAAAATTCTTACTATACTATGTCAGATGAAAATAATTATGCGATCTGGCATTTTTTGAAAAAATGCCACGAGAAAGGTTATTTATATAAAGGTCACGATTGTGTGCCATGGTGCCCAAGATGCGGTACTGCCATTTCCCAACATGAAATATTATCCGAAGAATACCGGGAAATTTACCACGAATCTGTTTATTTGAAATTACCAATAATAAACTCTGAGTTTAAAAATAGTTTTTTGTTGGTCTGGACAACCACACCTTGGACTTTACCGGGAAATGTCGCAGTAGCGGTTAATGATAAATTAGAATATGGGGTATTTAGCAATGGGCGGGAAAATTTAATTTTGCTTAAAGATTTAGCTACCAAAATCTTAAACCAAGATTTTAAACTTACCAAAACCCTCAAAGGTCAAGATTTGTTAGATTTAAAATATATCGGTCCATTTGATGATTTGGAGATGGTTTTGGGGGCGAGAGAAAAAAATCCCGAAACATTTCATGCGGTTATTAGCGATAATAATTTGGTCACTTGCGAAGAGGGAACTGGTTTAGTTCATATTGCACCGGGCGCTGGTGCTGAAGATTTTAAATTAGCAAAATCTAAGAATTTATCAGTCATCAACTTAATTGATGAGTCAGCTGGGTATTCGCCTAAACTTGGTGAATTCTCGGGCCAAAATGCCAAAAAACATCCTGAAATTATTTTAGAATATTTAAGAAATAAAGATGCTGGCAAATATTTTTATAAAGTTGAAAAGTATCAGCATCGATATCCGGTTTGTTGGCGATGCAAAAAAGAATTAGTCTGGCGAGTCGTTGATGAATGGTATATTTCTATGGATAAACTTCGCGAGCCAATGACGGTGATAACTAAACAAATCAAATGGCAGCCTAATTTTGGCTTAGCTCGGGAATTAGATTGGTTGAAAAATATGGAAGATTGGTTAATTTCAAAGAAGCGATATTGGGGTTTAGCTTTGCCAATTTTTGAATGCGAATGTGGTAATTTTGAAGTAATTGGATCTAAAAAAGAGTTGGAAGAAAAAGCAGTTTCGGGTTTTGATAAATTTGCCGGACACACTCCGCATCGTCCCTGGATTGATGAAGTAAAAATTAAATGTTCAAAATGTAACAAACCAGTTTCTCGCGTTAAAGACGTTGGTAATCCCTGGTTAGATGCGGGAATCGTGCCTTTTTCCACCATGAAATATTTTGACGATTATGAATTTTGGCAAAAATGGTATCCGGCAGATTTTATTTGTGAATCATTTCCCGGTCAATTTAAAAATTGGTTTTATTCATTAATTGCCATGAGTACAGTTTTAGAAAATTCCAAACCCTTTAAAAATGTTTTGGGATTTGCGACTGTTCGCGATGATAAAGGTGAGGAGATGCACAAATCAAAAGGAAATACAATTTGGTTTAATGAGGCAGTTGAAAAGGTGGGAGCAGACGCGATGCGTTGGTTATACAGCTTGGCTGATCCTTTTTCAAATTTAAATTTTGGTTACAAGAATATCAATGAAGCTAAAAAAGAGTTAATTATTTTTCAAAATGTAGTTAATTTTTTTGAAACCTATGCTAAAATTGATGGATGGCAAAAAAATAAAAATATTCAAGATTCAAAAAATTTATTAGATAAATGGATTCTCTCCAAATTAAATTCGACAATTGAAAATGTCTCGGGGTATTTAGATCAATTTAAACCGCACAAAGCAACTCAGCAAATTAATAATTTAATTTTAGACCTTTCACTTTGGTACCTGCGCCGCAGTCGTAAAAGAAGAAATGAAGAATTTTATCAAACGCTTTTTGAAGTAATTTTTAATATAAATATATTATTAGCGCCATTTTTACCTTATTTTAGCGAAGCGAATTATCAGCGTCTCAAATCGGAAAATGATCCTGTATCTGTGCATTTGTTAGATTTTCCAAAAGCCAAAAAAGAATTAATTTCAACTGAGTTAAATGAACAAATGGCAATAGTTCGTGAAATTGCTTCGCTGTCACTGTCTTTGCGAGACGATGCCGGTATTAAAATTAGACAACCGCTTTTAGGACTTTCGGTTTGGGGGAAAACGAGTCCGATTGAACTAAAACCAGAATTATTAGCAATTTTAGCCGAAGAAATAAATGTTGAAAAAATTGATTTTAAACCTCAAAAAGATAAAGAAAAATTTATCATTAAAAAGATTAAAGATTTAAATTTTGCCTTAGATATTGAGATTACTCCTGAGTTAAAAAGTGCGGGAATTTTAAGAGAATTAACCAGATTAATCCAAGAAACTCGAAAATTTGCTAATTTAAACCCTGACGATTTAGTTGAAATATTCCTGAAAATTGAGGATACAAATATTCAAAAAATAATTTCTAAAAATCTATCAGAGTTTCGAAAGAATATCTTAAGCTCAAAAATTACTTTTGAAAAAAATGACGTTGATTTTAAAAAAGAATCTAAAATTGACGGTAAAAATATTTGGATCGGAATCAAAAAATAGGAGATTTTGTGCCTGCAAAAGCCTCAAAAACAATTGATTGGGTCTTGTATCTTTTGGTGTTGTTATTAATTATTGTCGGAATTTTAGTAATTTATAGTATTTCTTATGATTCGAGCGGCGGGAACATTTTTCGAGATCAGATTATTTTTGCGATTATTGGTACCATCATGATGGTGATTTTTACTTTTTTGGATTATCGGAGCTTAAAGGGGTTATCAATATATTTATATTTAATTGGTTTGGTTTTATTGGTTTTAGTATATATTTTTGGGAAAGTGACCGGCGGCGCCTCAAGATGGCTTGATTTGAAATTTATTCAACTTCAACCTTCAGAAATTTTTAAATTTATTTTAATCATTACCATGGCTTCATATCTATCTAATCATCAGCGGGATTTTAGCTTCCGTCATTTTATTGCGAGCTTGCTAATTATTGTGATGCCAATTATATTAGTTTTAATTCAACCTGATTTTGGGACGGCCTTAATCTTGTTAATTATTGGCCTAAGTATGCTTTTGGCTTCGCAAATAAAAAAAATTTATTTGTTTTTATTGGTAATTTTAATAGCAATTTTTACACCCTTGACCTGGTTTTTTATTTTAAAAGATTATCAAAAAATACGATTAATTACTTTTTTGAACCCAAAAGATGATCCGTTTGGGGCAGGATATAATGTTTTACAATCATCTATTACGGTGGGTTCCGGGATGCTATATGGTCGAGGTTTTGGAAAAGGGTTTCAGAGCCAATTAAAATTTTTACCAGCTTCTCATACTGATTTTATTTTTGCCGTTTTTGCAGAAGAATTTGGTTTTATTGGTGCTTTAATTATAATCTTATTTTTTGTAATTTTAGTGATTAAAATTATTCAAATTGCCAAAATCGCGGCTGATAATTTTGGGATGCTTTTCACCGTCGGAGTCGCCACTTTATTTATTTTTCAAGTTTTAATTAATATTGGTATGAATATTGGGATTATGCCAGTGACTGGAATTCCTTTGCCATTTATTAGTTCTGGCGGTTCAGCCCTGATCACAAATATGGTATTAATCGGTATTTTACAAAGCATTATTATTCGACATAAAAAATTGAATTTTGGCTAAGATATAATTTGATTTTCGATTGAATTGATTGACAATAAATGTAAATTTTGCTATACTGAGGTAAGATTGAGGAAATATGAAAGCTATCATTTCTTATTTAGGAAAACAATTTTTAGTTTCTGAAGGTTCGGTTTTTGAGGTTTTGACGCATAATTTAAAAAAAAGCGACAAAATCAAAATCGATAAGGTAGGTTTAATCGCCAATGGCGAGAGTATTAAAATTGGAAAACCTGAGGTAGCAGGCACAATAGTTGAAGCGGAAGTGGTTGAAATTGGGAAAGGTAAAAAATTACGAGGGATTAAATTTAACGCTAAAAAAAGATATCAACGAATTTTAGGATATCGCCAAGTTGTGGCAAAAATAAAAGTCAATAAAATTAAGGTTTAATGATGTTTTCAAAAATTACAAATTATTTTACACAATCATTTCAGGAATTAAAAAGGGTTAATTGGCCAAAACGAAATGAAGTGATTAAGTTGAGTTTAATTGTAATTATTGCGACAGTTATTGCAACTTTAATTGTAGCGGGGATCGATTGGTTATTATCCCAATTATTAAATTATTTTGTGATGAAATAAATCAAATATTGATTTTAAGTTTCGAAAAGTGAGGATTAGTGGTCAAAAAGATTAACCCAAAATCAAAAGAAGCAGTTAAGGGTCAAAGAAGTTGGTACGTGATTCATACTTATTCTGGATATGAAGACCAAGTGGCAGAAACACTTAAAGAAAGAATTGAGTCTTTGGGAATGCAAGACAAGATTTTTAATGTCACTGTTCCTAAAGAAAAACAGATTGAGATTAAAAGAGGCAAGCGCAAAGTGGTCGAAAAAAGAATTTTTCCAGGCTATGTTTTGGTTGATATGATTGTCACTGATGATTCTTGGTATGTGGTCAGAAATACACCTAATGTGACTGGTTTTATTGGTTTTGGTACCCATCCAACGCCGATTGCGGATTCAGAAATGAAAATTATTCAGAAAAAAATGGGGATTGAGGAACCAAAATACAAGATTGATTTAGTGATCGGCGAGAGTGTTAAAATTACTGATGGTCCTTTTTCTGGTCTGGAAGGAGTAATTGATGAAGTTGATCAAGAAAGAGGCAAGGTGAAAGTTTTGGTGTCGATGTTTGGTCGGGAAACCCCGGTCAATTTAGACTTTTTACAGATTAAGAAAATATAAAGGACGATTGTGGCGAAAACGATTAAAACGAAAATTAAATTACAAGTTCCGGCTGCAGAAGCTAATCCAGCACCTCCGGTTGGTCCAACTTTGGGTCAGCATGGTTTGAATATTATGGAATTTTGTAATCAATTCAACGAAAGAACTCAAGATAAAAAAGGCACTATTTTACCAGTTGAAATTACAGTTTATGAAGATCGAACATTTGATTTTATTATTAAAACTCCACCAGTTGCGGAGATGATTAAAAAAACTTTAAATTTAGAAAAAGGTTCAGGTATCCCAAATAAAAATAAAGTTGGGAAATTAACCTGGGCGCAAGTTGAAGCGATTGCGAAAGATAAAATGCCAGACCTACAAGTTAATGATGTTGAAGCGGCCAAAAAAATTGTCGCCGGAACCGCCAGATCTATGGGTGTTGATGTCGCATAAATTATAAAATTTCATCAATATCAAAAAATCCCCTTTTTGGGGATTTTTTGGTTAGTTCTACCTACGAGGAGGAAAGCCAAAGGAGGGGCAAAGACTTCCACTTCACTCGTAGGTAGAACTCAATAGCTGAGAATTTAGCTGATATTTGCGATTCTTAGCTACAGGTGATATTATAGCATATGAGAAAATAAATGTCAAGTCTGGTATATTCAGTGAAAATTTATCAAAATTAGGCACATATGAAAAATTTACAAATATTAAAATTTATCTTAAATGACCCAAGTTTTCAGAAAATTAGAACTAATCTTAATAATGGTTTAAAATCGGTAAGAATCTCTGAAAAAATATCAACTCGTTCATTATTAGTAGGAGCATTATCATTTATAAAACCGGTGGTTGTAGTCGCCAAAAATAAAACTGAGGTGATACAATTTGCACACGTCTTAAATAAATTGAATCTAAATTTGGATATATTGGAAAATAAAAATAAAAATAAAAATTTTCTAAAAATTTTAGATGATTTTAATCATAAATCAACACCATTTAAAATAATTATCACTACGATAGAAGTTTTAATTGATAAAATTATTAAACCCGAATCATTTCAAAAACAAATTTTAATTTTTGAAAAAAATCAAAAAATTAAACTATCCGAAATGATTAATCGCTTACAACAATCTCATTATCAATTGCAGAATAAAGTTATTATTCCCGGAGAATATAGTTTAAGGGGAAGTGTTTTAGATGTCTTCCCTGAACATTTTCAAAAACCTGTTCGCATTGAGTTTGTTGATGATATGATTGAACAAATTTTTGAATATGATTTATATTCTGGTCAAAAAGATAAAAATCTTAATTTGATTAATATTATTCCCAAAAATAGCAATCAGTTAGATGGTCGGGTATCAGATTGGTTTTTAAAAGATTCGTTAATAATATTTAATGAATCTCAAGATATTATATCGCAAATCAAAAATTTAGAAGTAATTGGCGAAATTGATTCGATTGAAAATTTCAAAAAAACAATTCAAGCAAAAATTTTAAATTTAGATTTTTTCGTTCATAATATGAAATCTAAAAATTTTGAGGTTTTAAGTTTCGAAAAATTTGCCGGAAAAATTAATATTTTTCGACAAAAAATTATAGATTTTAATAAATTGAATTTTAAGACTTTTTTAATGTATCCTATAAATTTAAAAATTAAAAAAACGTTAAAACAAAATCGGATTCATTCTATTGAATTGATTAAGTCAGAATTTGATGAAGGGTTTTATTTGCCAAATTCAAAAATTGCCTTTTTTTCTGCTAAAGATATTTTTGGATCAATTATAAAATCAATTTATCGGAAAGCTAAATTTAAAGAGAGAAAATTTATTGAATCATTAAAACCATATGATTTATTAGTTCATTTAGATCATGGGATTGGACGTTTCTTAAAAATTGATTATTTGCCAAAAGATTTAATGCCAAATTCCAAATTTGCCCAAATTAAATATTTATATTTGGAATATCGCGATTATGACAAATTATATATTCCCGAATTTCAAGTTTCAAAGTTAACAAAATATATTGGAATTTCAGGAAAAACTGCCATCTTATCAAGAATTGGGACCGCCAGTTGGGAGAGAATTTTAACAAAAGCCAAAGAAAATGCTAAATCAATCGCTTTGGAACTCTTGTCAATCTATTCATTAAGGCGGGTAAAAAAAGGTTTTCGATTTCTTGCAAATTTAGAATGGGAAAAATTGCTCGAAAATACCTTTGAATTTGAAGAAACTCCCGATCAAACAAAAGCGATAATGGCGGTGTTTCGTGATATGGGAAAAGATACCCCAACCGATCGTTTAATTGCCGGCGATGTTGGTTTTGGAAAAACCGAGGTTGCAATTCGCGCCGCCCTAAGAGCCGTTGCTTCCGGAAAACAAGCGGCAGTTTTGGCACCAACTACAATTTTAGCAGAACAACATTTAGCAACTTTTCAAAGAAGGCTGAAAGAATTTCCGGTGAAGATAGAATCTTTGAGCCGTTTTAAAGATAAAAAGACCCAAGAGAAAATAATTTCTGAATTAATAAATGGTCAGATCGATATCGTAATTGGGACGCATCGTTTGCTTCAACAAGATATTAATTTTGCCAACCTGGGTTTGGTAATCATTGATGAAGAGCAAAGATTTGGAGTTTCGGATAAGGAAAAATTAAAAAGATTTCGGATTGAAGTTGATGTCTTGACCTTAAGTGCGACACCAATTCCGAGAACATTACAACAGGCAATGGCTGGCATTAAAAAAATAAGTTTTATTGAAACTCCTCCTCAGAATCGCCGACCGATTAAAATTGCGTTATCAAATTATAATTACAAGTTGATTAAAGCTTATCTTAAAAATGAGTTGTCAAGAAATGGACAAATTTATTATTTATTGCCTCGAGTGAAAAATATTGAAGCTAAAGTGGCATTTTTACAAAGATTATTAGGCCAGAAGGTAAAAATAATTACCGCTCACGGCCAAATGAGAGAGGATTTATTGGCTAAAGCAATGCTAGAATTTACGGCAGGCAAGGCTGATATTTTAGTTTGTACAAAAATTATTGAAAATGGATTGGATTTACCAAGTGTCAATACTATAATAGTAGAAGAAGCACACCGTTTTGGTTTAGCGGAATTATATCAGTTAAAGGGCCGGGTTGGTCGTGGAAATGTTCAAGGTTATGGTTTATTCTTAGTACCTGATCGCGAAAATTTAAATCTTGTGGCTAGAAAAAGATTAACAGCCTTTTTAGAAGCTCAAGACTTAGGTTCGGGACTGCAAATTGCCCAAAAAGATCTTGAGATTCGGGGGGCAGGAAATATTTTGGGTCAGGAACAATCAGGTCATATGGTTGCGGTTGGTTTAACTTTATATTCTCAGCTTCTTCACGAAGAAATCACAAAACTAAAGGCAGGTATAAAAAATTAATAGTGCGAATATAGATCATAAGGGAAAATAATGAATGATTTGTCCTATCGGGTAGGGATGAATACAATTGGAATAGGTCCGGCGACCTTTTCGAAATTATCTAACCATTTTTCGAGTTTAAAATTAGCATGGTCTGCTAATTTATCGCAGCTTAAGACGGCGGGTTTGCCAGAAAAATTAAGTTTAAAATTCATTGAAAAAAGATCTAAAATCAACCTTGAATCTGAATTAACGAAGATTAATAAATTAAATATTAAATTAATTACTCCAGAAAACTCTACTTGGCCTAAATTATTATCAGAAATTTCGCGTCCTCCATATTTGTTATATTGCTTGGGCGATGAAAAGGTATTAAATGATTTATCGATTGGCGTGGTGGGATCTCGAAAATTTACCGCTTACGGGAAATTAGCTTGTGAAAAAATTGTTTGGGGTTTAGCGCAAAACAATCTCACCATTGTCTCGGGTTTAGCCTTGGGCATAGACACGATTGCGCATAAAGCAGCGCTCGAAAATGAGACCAAGACGATTGCGGTTTTGGGGACTGGTTTAAATTTTATATATCCGAGGATTAATTTTCGGCTGGCGGAACAAATTCAAAGTCAGGGTTGTTTAATTTCTGAATTTCCCTTAGGAACTGTAGGGATGCCGGGAAATTTTCCACAAAGAAATCGAATAATATCTGGAATAACAATTGGAATTTTGGTGGTTGAGGCAGCGATAAAATCTGGAGCGTTAATTACCGCAAATTTTTCCTTAGAACAAAATCGAGAAGTTTTTGCGGTTCCAGGTTCAATTTTTAATCCACAATCTGAAGGTTGTTTGAATTTAATTAAAATGGGCGCAAAAACCACCACTTCTTATCTTGATGTGGTAGAAGAACTTGGAATAAAAAATCAAATTTCTAATGAAGCTGGTGAGGTTGAATTCGACAATGAAGCGGAGCGGAAAATTTATCAAGTTTTAAGTCCAGATTCAGCCTTGCAAACAAACTTAATTATTCAAAAAACTAAACTATCCGTGCCTGAAGTATCATCGACGTTAACATTAATGGAAATGAAAGGAATAATCAAAAATTTGGGTGGTCAAAATTATATTAAAAGGCAATAAATTGATTTTGTTTTGAATTCAATTCATGATAAAATAAAAATAGGAAATAAATTTGTAAAACTTAAAATTTAATTAAATTGAAATAAAACATCAAAAGGAGGCCAGATGCGAGATTTAATTATTGTTGAGTCACCAACAAAAGCAAAAACTTTGGCCAGATTTTTAGGATCTAAATATCAAATTGTAGCCACCATGGGGCATATTCGTGATTTGCCGAAAAACTCAATCGGGATAGATATTAAAAAACACTACCAACCCAAATATATTATTCCAACTCGATCTAGAAAATCAGTCAAAATTTTAAAAGAAAAAATTAAAAAAGCCAAACAGATATGGTTAGCGACAGACTTCGATCGCGAAGGAGAAGCGATTGCATGGCATGTCGTGGAGATAATTTCCCCAAAAATTGAACCGAAACGAATTACCTTTCATGAAATTACTAAACCAGCTATTTTAAAATCTCTCAAGCACCCTCGTCAAATTGACCAAAAACTAGTTTCCTCCCAACAAACCCGCCGCATTTTGGACCGTTTGGTCGGTTATAATTTATCACCATTTTTATGGCGAAAAATTACCTCTGGATTATCGGCTGGTCGGGTTCAATCAGCAGCGGTCCGTTTGGTTTATGATCGGGAAAAGGAGATA
>DATEAH010000011.1 GCA_035288465.1 Patescibacteria group bacterium
CCGACCTTCGTCTTCCTATCTACACCGGGGAGAAACGGGAGTCACCACCCAGCTATGGATTCATTTGGTTGCCGACACCCGGAGCACAAGCTCCTTCTGAAGAAGAGTTCTGCCCAACCCCGGGACCTGGCGAAAAGCCTATTCCGGGAGTCACCGGCCCACCCGTTGAACCACCTGTTCCTCCTCCCGCTGCGGACCTTCCAGGTCCAGGAGCTCCTCCTGAACCACCCGTACCCCAACCCCCACCAGAGCCACCAGTCCCATAACCATCCCACGTCTCACCCCGCCCATTTCGGGGCAGCAAGCTAGTATGCGATCTGCATACACCCGCAGCTTGCTGCCCCTGTCTCACTTTTTCTAACTTAAAATTAAACTTAAAACATTTAAACTTAATTTTAAACTAGAAAAATTCCTTAATATTTAAAACATATTGACAAACAAAACAGATTATGATAATATATAACAACTATTTAAAAATAGTAAAAATTTCTTTAAAGGAAAAATTATGCCTAAGTTTATTGAAAAATTAGTCCAAAACATCAAGAAAACCCTTACCTTTCAAAATTCAAAATTAAGAAAGGCGTTTTTGGTGTTCACAGCAATCATTGTTTCCCAATTAACCCTACCGGCTGATTTGTTAGCTTCTGGTCCAAAATTTAACTTTTTGGCAGGTGATTTTGAGCTCTTAAGAGGCGCTAATGCCAGCCAAAACGAAACTAAGTGGCATGACCCGGTTTCCGCCAAAGCCGGCGATTCTGTGGCCGTGATTGCTTATTATCACAATGGTGTGGAAAAAACTACTGCCAAAAACACGACTATTCGCGTTGAACTTCCTACAAATACCGCTAAAACCTTAGTTTTAAAGGGTCATTTAAAAGCTGACAATGCCTCTTCTGAGGTTAAAGATAACTTCACTATTAACGCCGCGCAGTCATCAACCGTGGAATACATTCCCGGTACTACTCAATGGTATGCCAATGGTTCGCAAACTCCACAAACTTTAGCTGATGGCATTACCTCTTCAAAAGGTATAAATATCGGTGATGTTAATGGTTGCTGGCAATTTGCCGGTTATGTAGTTTTCCAAGTCCAAGTCAAGATTCCAGGCCAACCTAATATTTCTATTGACAAAACCGTTTCAAATTCTACGACTCAATCTGGGACTCATAATTGGGTTAAAGAAAATACTGCTAAAGCTGGCGAAACTTTAGCTTATAAGTTATATTTCAAAAACTCAGGTTTGGCCACGGCTGAAAATGTTAAAATTTCTGACACTTTACCTAACTATGTTTCTTATGTGGCCGGATCAACCAATCTCTACACCAATAAAACCGGTACCGCTGGTACTAAATTAGCTGATAGCATTACTGGCTCTGGAATTGATTTGGGTGATTTGAAAACTGGCAATGAAAATTCAGGTTTTGTGGTTTTTCAAGTCAAAATTACTAAATCATTGACTCCAGGCTCATACACTTTAATTAATAAGGCTAAGATTACTTCCTCAAATGCTGGTTCTAAAGAAGATTCAGCCAAGACCAAAGTGACTATTGTCATGCCGGGCCAGGTTAATGACACTATTACCAAATTAGTTCGAAATGTTTCACAAAATCAATCCGAATTTGTGGATAGCAACTCAGCTTTAGCCGGCCAAACCTTAGAATACAAGATTTCTTTTACAATTACTGGTGACATTAATGCCAAACAAGTTAGAATTTCTGATGTTTTGCCAAACGTGGCTGGTGCTCCAGTTCATTTTGTGGCAAATTCAGCCAAATTAAACATTGCAGGCCACGAAAGTCAATTATCAAATTCTATCGTTTCAACAGGTGTCAATTTAGGTGATTTAGCGCCTGGCACTTCTGGGGTTATCACTTTTCGAGTTACTGTTGATAATAATCCCTCAGTTGGTGAATTTAATTTAATTAACACTGCCAAAATCTCAGCTGATAATATTGCTCAAAAACAAGATTCAGCTTCAACCCATATTATTGTCACTCCTCCTGCCAGACCATTTGTTAATATCGAAAAAACCGTTCGAAATTTAACCTTAAATGAATCAATCTGGCAAAAGGCTAACTTCGCTAACCCCGGTGATACCTTACAATATCATTTACAGTACAACAATACTGGTGAAGGTATTGCTCACGGGGTGATTATTAGCGATGTATTACCTGCAGGCGTAACTTACGTTCCCGGTAGCACCATCTTAGTCTTTAATGGACAAACTTATACTTTAGTCGATGGCATCATTGGTTCTGGTATTTCTGTTCCAGATTTAGCACCTGGTCAATCAGGTTATATTACTTTTAAAGTTGTCACTAGCAAAAAATTAACCAATGGTACGGTTTTAACTAATATTGGCAAAATTCAAACCTCAGAAGGTGCTAGACACCAATCTGAAGCTAAAACAACCATTAAGGTTGTTGCACCTATTACACCAGTCCAACCTCAGATTTTAAGTGCTAAAGTTTTGCCTCCAACCGGTGGTATGGCTACCTTAGCCTTAGTTTTGTCTTCTGTAATTATTGGTATTTACTACTACCTCAAGAATAGAAAAGAACTCTACAAAGCCTATCTTGAAAGTCGTATGATCTAAATTTCAAACAAATTAGCATCGCCAAAAGCGCCTCGAGTCTTTACTCGAGGCGCTTTTTTGTGTTATAATATATAATAGGTATGCAAAATGTCCAATCAAGATCGATTCGAACAAATTCAAAAATTAATGTCATCGCCTCATTTTTGGGACGATCAAGCAAAAGCTCATGAAATTGTCGCTGAATACAATCAGCTCAAAAAACAGCTTGAATTTATGAAAAATCGACCAGCCATTTTTAAAGGCAAATTCGATCCCGAAAATGTCTTGATTACGGTTTCTTCTGGCACTGGCGGTGTTGAAGCCTGTGATTGGGCACAAATGCTAATGCGCATGTACCTAAAATATGCCGAAAAAAAAGGTTTTAACGCTAAAATTTTAGATTTAAATCCTGCTGCAGAAGCTGGCATTAAAAATGTCGCCATTGAAATAGTCGGTAATTTTGCATATGGATATTTAAAAGGTGAAGCGGGGATTCACAGATTGGTAAGAATTAGCCCTTTTGATGCCGATAAAGCCCGTCATACCTCATTTGCTTTAGTGGAAATTATTCCCATTATTAAAAATCCTCAAAGTATTGATCTTCCTGAAAAAGATTTAAAAATCGAAGTTTTCCGCAGTCGAGGTCATGGCGGACAAAGTGTTAATACCACCGATTCCGCGGTCCGTATCACTCATCTTCCAACTGGAATCACCGCCACCTGCCAAAACGAAAGATCACAATTTCAGAATAAAAACGAGGCTTTAAAAGTCTTGAAATCCAGACTTTTGGCGGAAATGGAAATCCAGCATACACAAGAATTATCAAAAATTACTACCTCACATCATGGTCCAGGATGGGGAGCACAAGTTCGTTCATATTTTTTACAGCCATATAAATTAGTTAAAGACCACCGGACAAACATAGAATCAAAAAAAACTGATCATGTTTTGAATGGAAATTTAGAAGAATTTATCGAAGCTGAAATTAACCTAAACAATTAAATTAATTTTTAAGTTATAGAATTGGAGCAAAAATGGCAATGTTTGACAAAATGAGACAAGCGAGAAATTTAATGAGTTTGCAAAAAAAGGCAAAAACGATTCAAAAAGAATTATCTAAGACTGAAATTGAAGCTGAAAGTATGTCTGGACAAGTTTCAGTAATAGTTTCGGCTGACCAAAAATTACAAAGTATCCATTTAGATCCTGAGATCTTGACCCCAGAAAACTCTACCCGTATTGAAAAAGCCTTAAAGGATGCTTTTAATGAAGCTAATAAAGAAGCTCAAAAAATTGCGACTTCAAAGATGAAACAAATATCAGGAGATTTAGGTTTGCCAGGCTTTTAAAAATTGGAGGATTATATGCTGATAGTTGGTTTGGGAAATCCCGGAAAAAGCTACGAAAATACCCGCCACAATTGTGGTTATTTAGTGATTGATAAAATTGCTAAAAAATTAAAAATTAATTTCAAAACCGAAAAGAAGCTTAATGCAGATATCGCTATAACCCAAAAAATGGGTCAAAAAATTATTCTCGCCAAGCCCCTCAGTTTTATGAATTTATCAGGCCAAGTGGTAAAAAAAATCCTCTCATATTATGATGCTTGTCCTGAAGATTTATGGGTAATATCAGATGATTTAGACCTGCCAATTTCTCGCCTGAGAATTCGAAACTCCGGAGAATCTGGCGGGCACAATGGTTTACAATCCATAATTGACGTTTTAGGATCGGAGAAATTCACCAGAATTAGAATTGGCATTGGTGAAGATATTGCCCAAAGCCATGCCGATATTAATTCTGGTATATATAAAATTGATGCCAAAGAATTTGTTTTAGAAAAATTTACCAAACAAGAAATTCCAGTCCTAAATTTAAGTCTTGACAAAGCTGAAGATATTATTATACAATCAATTAAGTCAAAACAGATTCAAGCTCATACTTATTAATATATTTTAAGGAGATTAATGGGACAGCAAAAATCAATCATAATTTCTGGGGAACCAGAAACACTCCACAATAAAGAGCAAAATATTTCCACTGAATCTAAAATTAAAGATGCTAAAATTACCAAGAAATTCCAAAAAGCTGAAAATTATGAAGATAAAGCCAAAAAAGTTAAACCGAAAAAGAAAAAATCTCGCAGCCAAAAATATTTAGAAAGCAAAAAACAACTCCCAGCCCGCATGGTTGAGTCACCAAAAGAAGCGATTGAGATGATTAGGTCAATCTCGAAAGCGAATTTTCCAGAAAGTTTGGAAGCTCATTTTGCAATGAATTTTAAAAAAAGCGATAAAAAAGACTTTGGAAAGTTAAAAATTGATAATCTTAATATTATTCATGTTAAAATTGGCAAAACTTCCGAAAGTGAAGATGATTTGTTAGCCAGCTATAATAAAATTTTTCAAGAAATCAAATCAAATCGCGCCACCGCCAAAAAAGGGGTTTTAAAAAGTATTGCCTTATGTTCCACAATGAGTCCATCAGTTAAGATTAAATTATAACTTCTTGACATTAAAATATTATTTGATATAATATAAATACCAAAGACAGCAGGCGATTTAATCATAATAGCCCCAAGGCTTCCTGCCGAGGTAAAAAATTGAAATTAATTTACAAACTCAATTTTTCTGTCTTTGGACAGAATTTTTTATTTAGGATCTAAATGGCAATTTCAAAAACTAAAAAAAATCAAATTTTAGACAAATTATCTAAAAGTATTCCTGACTCCAAAATCATCATTTTATTTAATTTTGCTGGCTTTACGATGGAACAATTAACCGAGTTACGAGGAGAATTAAGACAAAAAGATGCTGAATTAAAAATTATTAAAAATACCTTAATCAAAAAAGCCTTTCTACAAAATAATCTGGAATTAGATGAGAATGTATTTTTTGGACCAAAATCTTTGGTTTTGGGTTATGCTGATGAAGCTGAACCAGCAAAAATTGTGGTTAAGTTTCTTAAAAATCTTAAAAAGCCCGAAGCAATAATGGGGGCAATTTATCAAAACCAATTTATTCCCGCAGAAATGGTGGCAAAATTAGCCAAAATCCCAGATCGAAAAATTCTTGAAGCTCAATTAGTTTCCCAGCTTGCAGCTCCAATTTCTGGTTTGCAATATGTTTTAAAGGCTAATATTTCAGGATTAATTTCGATTATTAAGCAATATTCCAAAAAAAATAAATCTTAATTTTAATAAATTATTAAATTTTTATGAGGAGAAAAATGTCAGACGAAGAAAAAAAAGATCAAACTACCGAAGCTGATAAAGTTAAAGAAACCAAACCAGCCGAAGTAAAAACCAAAACACCAGAAAAAATCGAAACGCCAAAAACTGAAAAAATAAAAACGGAGGAGACTAAACCGGTCCCCGAAAACAAACCTGAACCTTCAGGCAAATTTACGGAAATTATCAAGAAGGTTGAATCTATGTCAGTTTTAGAATTATCTGAATTAGTCAAAGAATTAGAAAACAGATTTGGTGTTTCTGCCGCCGCTCCAATAGTACAAGCGGCCGGTCCTGCAGCTTCTGGCGACGGTGAAGACGAAGCCGAAGAAAAAGCTTCTTACATAGTGGTTCTAAAAGCCGCTGGTGATCAAAAAATTAATGTCATTAAAGCGGTCCGCGAATTAACTACTTTAGGTTTAAAAGATGCTAAAGATTTAGTCGAAGCTGCTCCAAAAGACCTTAAGGCTGATGTTAAAAAAGAAGAGGCTGAAGAAATGAAGAAAAAGCTTGAAGCGGTTGGTGCGCAAGTTGAACTGAAGTAAAATTAAAGAATAAAAAGAAAAGATAAAAAATCCTATTTAATTTTATATTTTAAATCTGTATTTTTACTTTTAACTTTTTTATTTTTAATTTATAATTATGTTTAAATTTATTGTTTATAAACGCTCTAAAAAGTCATCTTTACGTGTAGGTCAAATCACCACGAATAAAGGCAGGTTTTCGACACCTGCCTTTATGGCAGTGGGTACAAAAGCTTGTGTAAAAACTGTCAGTCCCAAAGAACTAATTCAGAGCGGTTGTGAAATTATTCTTGCCAATACCTATCATTTATATATGCGGCCTGGAGAAAAATTGATTAAAAAAATGGGTGGATTGCATAAATTTATGAATTGGCCAGGACCAATTTTAACTGATTCTGGCGGTTTTCAGGTTTTTAGTTTAGCTAAAACCTCTTTAAAAAATGGTTCTTTAGTTAAAATTTATAAAAACGGGGTTGAATTTCGTTCTCATCTAGATGGCTCAAAACATTTTTTTACGCCAGAAAAGGTTATTCAAATCCAAAAAGATTTAGGTTCTAATATTATTATGCCTTTAGATGTTTGTTTGCCGGCAAATTCTCCGCTCACAAAACATGAAAAAGCAGTCCAATTAACTCTTGATTGGGCAAAAAGATCTAAAAAAGAATTTGAAAAGCTTTTTAGAAATAATCCTAAAAAACCTGCCTTATTTGGTATTGTTCAGGGTGGGACTTTTAAAAATTTGCGAACAAATTGTGCTAAAGAATTAATTAAAATTGGTTTTTCGGGATATGCCATTGGTGGTTTGGCAGTCGGGGAGTCTAAAAAGAAAATGTGGCAAATAGTAAAATTATTAGATCAGATCTTGCCTAAAAATAAACCTCGCCATTTAATGGGAGTAGGCGAACCTGATGATTTAATCTGCGCTACCAAATTAGGCATTGATATGTTTGATTGTGTTTTACCAACCAGGTTAGCCAGGCATGGTGTGGTATGGGTAACAAAAAAATTTACAAAATTTTACAAAATTGATTTTCGCAAAAGTCGTCAAAAATTAAACCCAAAACCAATCATGGTAAATTGTAGATGCGAAGCGTGTCAAAACAAGTTCTCACAAAGCTATTTATCACATTTAATTCGTGAAAATGAAATTTTAGGCTTACGCTTGCTAACGCTTCATAATTTAAATCTTATACAAACATTGATGAAAAAAATACGCACATAATTAAATTTTAATATTGACAAACACGAAAATTTTATGATATAGTTTTAATGACATTGATTGATACCGACAAGGAGGAATCATCGTTGACAGAAACAGCAATAGGAAACCATCGGGTCTTTACCGCCGAAGAACATGATTTGATCATCAGAATTATAGATAATATTGGGTCTGATGATAATAAATTGTCGTCTCTTTTTCAATCAATTTGTGCGAAGGTAGAATCGGGTGAAACTCTAACTGATAACGAATCAACATGTCTTTATAATGCAGCTGTGTGCTACTGTTACGCATTTCCAATACTCAAACTTGATATCCTTAAAGGCATATTGCGAAAAACTAGCCCGCATTCGATGTTTTGTGATCCCCAACTTGAATCTATTCAGCTTCAACTGGTCAAACATCCCATAAATCGGCGACATTATGGCATAACGCCTCAATAACCACCCCAATTTTTCACAATCAATCCTAATCCTATCAATTATTCCAACCTGGCCGACAAGCCGATTCCAAGTCCGTCAGGTTTTTTCTTTAAATATTGACAAACATAGGACTTTTGTGTTAGAATTGAGATACTTCGCGAGTCGTACCAACGAAAGGATGAACAAAGATGGACGTTGGCGCCGAATATAATGCCTTAACTCGTCCCGGGCAATCCCCATTTATGGACGTATACGCACCTACTTTTCCCTTTCCCGCTTGTCCTTTCATAGAACTAAGCGAGAGACATTGCCAAAATATCCTCGCGATTCGCTCAGAACTGAGTGGGCTCGAGACTTCCTGTTTTACAAGACTTGAAAAGGCAGTTGCTGAAAATAGACCTGTTCAGCTCTCTAATAACGAAGCACAATTGATGTATTCAAGTTTGAATACATGGCGCAAATACCATTATGATTCATCTCTCCGTAATTACCACCACTCGATCAACTTCATCCTTTACTATCTAAGATTTTCTTACTTAGTCAACAATGGATCATAAACCACCTCAGGAGGCGATCGCGTTGGGAAACGACCCAAAACCATCACCACCAGCAAACGACCCAAAACCATCACCCAAACTTTCTTGTTTGACACTAAGTATGGTGCATGCTCTTGGGCAGCATATGCGTGAAATTCAAGAAGGCCGAGGTGCTTTACTCCTTCCACTTAGCATTAAGCCTGTCTCCGAATCCGAATAATCATCACTATTTCAGGCTATCATATGCCCTGGCTGTACCTTCATTGCCGCTAGGGCTATTATTTTATAAAAAAAACTTTCTATTGCAAAAAAATCAGATTCCTTGTATAATAAAAATAACAAAATCCGCCAGCAGGTGGAAATTACATATTTATAATGACTTATCAACAACCTTTAGAACAAAGGCCTGGCTCTCACCTTCCAGATCAAACAGTCCCAACAACTTCTGAAAAAGAAGCTACTTCGGGATTACCAACATCTAAAGCTGGACTTGAAAACGAAACCTTACTGCAAATTATCGACGAGGAAGTTAAACGTACTGATCAAAATATCCCAGCCGCAGAACGAGAAGCGGTTGAAGTCCCTAAAATTAACCCCGAAGATGCCCTAATATTAACTCCTCCAAAACCTACTTCGTATCATCTCAAAACTGTTCAATCCTTAGAAGCTAAATTATGTCCAGGCATCGAACAAGATGAGGGTGGCGCCATTGCTACGGCAATTCAAGCTGTAAATGCGGAAATTGAACAAAGCGACTAAAATAAAAATAAAAGGCAAAAATGAACGATTCATTTATCTCGACAATTATCGACAAACCAATGATTACTGTCCTTGGCATTACCGCTCTGGCAACTCTCATCGGTCTTTTTTTAATCTGGATAATTTATCATCTCATCAAATCCAGCCTTATTGGTAAACATGATAATGAACAAGTTTTAAACCGCAAAATGATGCTAATTAAAGTCTCCAAAATCTCAGGCAAAAAAGAAGAAGAAATTAGAGATTCACGAGAATTGGCGTCTTTATTCGCGGGTGTTATGGATCAGCTCTATTCCTCTTTATATAGTATTTATTCATCTGAATTCAAAAACAAAGTTCTTGGCCAACCGCATTTAACCTTTGAAATGGCAACGGTTGGTGGTGAAATTTGCTTTTTTGTTTCATGTCCCAAAGAACTCATCAGCTTAGTCGAGAAACAAATTCATGGCCAATACCCCTCAGCCTCGATTGAAATTGTGCCTTATTTTAATCCCTTTAAATCTGGTCAGAAAATTGCCACGGCTAAATTAGGTTTGGCTAAGAATTTTGTCTATCCAATCAAAACTTACCACCAAATGGAATCTGACTCTCTTGCCGCACTTTCTAATACTTTTTCTAAAATTGGCGAAGATAATGCCGCAATTGTCCAAATTGTTTTTCGACCTCAAAACAATGATTGGCGAAAAACCTGTGAAAGTACGATTAAAAATCTGCGAACTGGCAAAAAATCAAGTTCAGCATCATTTTTAAAAGATTTGGGCAACACTGTCGCTGGAAAACCGCTCCAACCAGAAAATAAAAGTTCAGGCTCTGTAGAACCTCTTTCTCCAGTTATTGAAACGCAAATTAAAGGTATTCAAGAAAAAATGTCCAAGGTTGGCTTTAGTACCAAAATTCGAGTTTTATGTGCTTCTCCAAACCAACAAGAATCAGAAGCTCATCTAAATAACGTTTTAAGTTCTTTCGCACAACTAACCAACCCAGAATTAAATGGTTTTAAAAAGCTTAAGATAAAAAATAAAGCAAAATTTCTTACTGATTTTATTTTTAGACGTTTTGGCGATCCGAAATTTGCTCAAATTTTAAATACCGCGGAATTAGCGACGATTTTTCATTTTCCAAATAAAGGCATTGAGACTCCAAATATTAATTGGTTGTCTGCCAAAGATGCGCCCGCCCCTTCAAATCTTCCAGTTGATGGCACTGTTTTAGGAGAATCTATTTTCCGTGGTGAGCGGAAAGAAGTCAAAATTACTAATGACGACCGGCGCCGACATCTTTATGCAATTGGGAAAACCGGTGTTGGCAAAACCACTTTATTCGTATCTATGGCAATCTCTGACATCAGGGCCGGCAAAGGAATTTGTTATATTGATCCCCATGGAGATGCTATTAGCGAAATCTTACCAAAAATTCCCGAAAATCGTCTTGACGATGTGATTATTTTTAATCCCGCCGATACGGCGCGTCCTTTAGGATTAAATTTACTCGAAGCTGCCACGCCTGAACAACGTGATTTTATCGTTCAAGAAGCGATTCAAATTTTTTATAAATTATTTGATCCGACTCGAATTGGTATTGTTGGTCCGCAATGGGAACACTGGATGAGAAATGCCTCGTTAACTTTAATGTCAGATCCAGAAGGCGGGACTTTAATTGAAATTCCACGGCTTTTTGTTGATAAAGGTTTTCAAGACGAAAAAGTAAAACACCTCCATGATCCGCAAGTTAAAGAATTTTGGGAGAAACAAATTGCGCAAACTGCTGATTTTCATAAATCTGAAATGTTAAATTATTTTACCTCAAAATTCGGCCGTTTTATCACCAATGAAATGATGAGAAATATTATCGGTCAAACCAAATCAGCTTTTGATTTTAGACAGGTTATGGACGAAGGCAAGATTTTATTAATCAATTTATCAAAAGGTATGATTGGTGAAGTAAATTCGAATTTATTGGGAATGATTTGTGTGGCTAAAATTCAAATGGCAGCCATGAGCCGAGCAAATGTTCCAGAAAATCAACGTAAAGATTTTTATCTATATGTTGATGAGTTTCAGAATTTTGCCACGGAAAATTTTGCGCAAATTCTTTCCGAGGCTCGAAAATATCATCTTAGTTTAAATTTAACTAATCAATATATTGCCCAGCTTGAAGAACCAATTCGAGATTCAATTTTTGGTAATGTTGGTACTCTAATTAGTTTTCGAGTTGGTGCTGCCGATGCAGATACTTTAACCAAAGAATTTACCCCGGTTTTTGATCAAGAAGATTTAATTAATATTGATAAATTTCACGCATACTTAAAATTATTAATCAATGGTGTCGCCTCGAAGCCTTTTAGTATGGCGACTTTTCAAGATCAACATATTCCAAGTCTTCAAATCGCACAGCACGTTGTCAATCTTTCGAGAGATAAATATGGAAAAAGTAAAGAGCAGGTTGCCGATGAAATCTTTAAACGCGCCAGGCTCGACAGTACTGCTCAACAATTAACCGGTTTGGAGGCAAACTCAGAAACCAAGCTGTAAAATAAAATTGAAAATTCACTGTAGGAGGTGAACAAAAATGACAAAATCAAAATTTGAAGAGATTAATTTTTTATTGCATCAAGCAAATTTACAAATTAATCTCGCATCTCAATTGCTTGAAGAATTAATTGGGCAAAAATCATCTAAAAAATCTCAAAAAACTAAATTGACTAAAGATTTGGATCCGAAAATTTTATTATCAGACCCAAATGGAAAAGTGATCGAGGGTTTCTTTAACGGCGAAGGCATGATTGATTCAGAAGGGAAAAAATATCCAGTTCCAGCCAATTATGCCTCAAAATCAAAATTAGTCTCAGGTGATGCGCTAAAATTGACTATTTTGCAAAATGGCACCTTTATTTTCAAACAAACCGGACCAATCGATCGAGATCGGCGAGTCGGCATTCTGAAAATAAACAAAAGTGGTAAACCCACTGTAATCACTGAAAAAAAAGATAACTATGAGGTTTTACCAGCCTCAATTACGTATTTTAAGGCTAAAACTGGTGATAAACTTACTATTTTAGTTCCTAAAGATAAAAAGTCTAAATGGGCGGCGGTGGAAAGCATTTTACCAAATTAATTAGAAAATTTAATTAATTATGTTTGACAAATAATATTTTTAATGCTATAATATAAAGTAAATTAGCTTAAATTTCAAAGGGTGGGCCAGAAAGAATTTATCATGGAGAAATTAGATTTAAACCAAAAAATTTTTGAAAATTTAAATTTACTCAAAGGTCGAGAGCAAGAAATTTTAATTTCCAGATTTGGCTTAACTAACGAGGCGAACAAAACTCTCCAGGCAATTGGCCGAAAATACGGCATTACTCGTGAAAGAGTTCGTCAAATTATAAATTTTAGCTTTAAAAAACTAAAAAGAATTAAAAATTTAGAATTTGAAAAGTTAGCTCATAAAATTGAAAAAATTATTGATTCCCAAGGAGGTTTAATCGCTGAAAATCAATTAGCCTCGCAAATTTTTCCAAACGCGGCTACAAAACAGGTTGGTGCGGTTGAAATTATTTGCCGAATTAATCCTAACTTGATTAAAATCAAAAAAACCCCGCAAACCGAGGCTTTTTGGACCACTGGTAAAATTAAATTGGCAAAATTACTAAAGATTAACAAAACTTTAATCGAACTGCTCAACGAAGCTAAAAAAACCCAAATTATCGAAAATCTGGCTAAACTCTATTTTACTAAAACTAAACTGAACCTTTCACCAACGATCATTAAATCGATTGCCTCGGGCTCAAATAAATTAATTTTATGCCCTAATAATACGATTGGTCTTTCATTTTGGCCAGAAATTAATCCTAAAAATACCCGTGATAAAATCTTTTACGTTTTAAATCACGCTCAAAAACCTTTGCATTTTATTGAAATTACACAACAGATTTCTAATAAAAAATTTTCAACTAAAAATCCAACTCAAACCACGGTTCATAATGAACTAATTTCTGATGATCGGTTTGTTTTAATTGGTCGTGGAATTTATGCTTTGAAAAAATGGGGTTATGAACCAGGCACTGTTTTTGACTTGATTAGAAAAATTCTTAAAAATAAACCCAAAGGTTTAACTCAAGAACAAATTTGCGAACAAATTTTACAAAAACGAATTATTTCTAAAAATACGATTCTTATGAACTTAAACTCACACCAAGAATTTATTAAAAATAAAACCGGCCGTTGGCAAATTGCTCGAAAATAATTAAGATTTGGGAGGGAAATTAATGAATCTATTGTCTCCGTTTGAAAACTTCTTAAATACGACTAATTCAACTTCAATGTTGTCCCTCTTTTTTATAATTCTAACGTATTTATTGATTATAATTGGAATAATTTTCGTCCTTTCAATAATTATTAAAATTATTCGGACTAAAAAACAAAAAATCTGGGTAAATGATCAAAAATACCACTTACTTTTAATTTCAGTTCCCAAGGATAATGAAAAATCCCCCTTAGCTGCTGAACAAATGTTTGCGGCTTTACATGGAATTTATAAAACCGCGAAAGAACTTAATGCGGAAGGTGCAATTCAAGATCATTTATCTTTTGAGATTGTTTCAATTGACAAATATATTCGTTTTTATGTTTATGTGCCGGCTGGCATTAAAGAATTTGTCAAGGGTCAAATTTATGCTCAATATCCAAGTGTTGACATTGAAGAGGTTGAAGATTACACCCAAGAAATTAAAGATAAAGGCTTGATTTCCGCTTCAACTGAGCTCGGAACTACCAAATCTGATTGCTACCCAATAAAAACCTTTCCAAATTTTGAAGTTGATCCCTTGGCTGGCATTACGGGTGCCCTAACTGAAGTTGGACCCGGAGATCAAATTTGGATTCAAATTTTAACCAGACCAGTCTCTGATGAATGGCAAGCGAAAGGTATTACCTTAGTTGATAATATTAGAACCGGCAAAGCTGATACCATTTCTCCTTTCAAACAAGTTGGAAAATCATTTCTAAAACTTATCGGGGAATTAGCCCTAACCGCGGCCCAACCACAAACGGCCGCCGATCATCGCAAAGCTCAAATTACAGCCGAAGAAAAACCACAATTGCCAGCTCCGGTTGAAGCAGGCTTGAAAGGCATCGAAGAAAAAATTACTAAATTAGGTTTTGAAACTAAAATTCGAATTTTTGTTTGGGCAAACGATGTCACCTCAGCGCGCAGTAAATTACATACTACTATCGGTGCTTTTAAACAATTTAATACGACTAATTTAAGTGGTTTTGTTTCGGGACCGGTGAAAATTTCTGATGAAAAATTATTAAATTCATATCGAGCGAGAATGTTTCCAGAATCAACCTATATTTTTAATATTGAGGAATTAGCCTCGGTTTTTCACCTTCCTTCAGTTTCCGTAGAAACTCCAAATATTGTCTGGGCTGGTAGTAAAAAAGGCGAACCACCGGCTAATTTACCAATTGCTGGTACCGTCCCAGAGGATGAATTGGTTATTTTCGCTAAAACTGATTTTCGAAATTCCGCCACTGATTTTGGTCTAAAACTTGATGATCGACGTCGACATCTCTACACTATTGGTAAAACCGGCGTTGGTAAAACTACCATGCTTGAAACCATGGTAATTTCTGATATTCGCGATGGTAAAGGGGTTGCCGTTGTCGATCCGCATGGTGATTTTGTCGAAAGAATTTTAAATTTTATCCCCGCCGAAAGAGTCAAAGACGTGGTCCTTTTTGACCCCTCCGATATTAACCATCCGGTTGGTTTTAATTTGCTTGAAAATGTCAGTCCTGATCTAAAAAATATTGTTACTTCTGGTTTGGTCGGAATTTTCCAAAAAATTTGGGCTTACACTTGGGGTCCAAGATTAGAGCACATCTTAAGAAATGCGGTCATGGCTTTATTGGATTATCCAGATTCGACAATTTTAGGTATTTTAAAAATGCTTAACGATAAAAATTTTCGTCATAAAGTCATGGACCAAATTAAAGACCCGGTGATTCGTGATTTCTGGGTTGAAGAATTTGAAAATTATAATGACCGTCTTCGCTCTGAAGCGGTGGCGCCAATTCAAAATAAGGTCGGCCAATTTGTTTCTTCACAAACAATCCGCAATATCATTGGTCAACCCAAAAGCACCATTGACATGAAAGATATTATGGATAATAAAAAGATTCTTTTAATTAATTTATCCAAAGGTAAAATCGGCGAAGATAATTCCGCCTTATTGGGCGCGATGTTAATCACCAAAATTCAACTTACTGCCATGGCCAGAGCTTCAATCCCCGAAGAGGATCGTGTCGATTTTTATTTATACGTTGATGAGTTTCAAAATTTCGCCACCGAATCTTTTGCGACTATCTTTTCTGAAGCTCGAAAATATAAATTAAATATTGCGGTTGCCAACCAATATATCGCCCAGATGCCAGAAGAGGTTCGAGAAGCGGTTTTTGGCAACGTTGGCACGATTATTAGTTTTCGCGTGGGTGCTTCTGACGCCCCTTTTTTAGCAAAAGAATATTCACCAGTTTTTGAAGAAAGTGATTTAGTTAATCTTGATAAATATCATATTTATATTAAAATGTCGATTGAGGGCGTGACTTGCCCGGCATTTTCCGCAATCACAATTGCCTTACCAGATGAACCCGAAGGCTTTAAGGAACAGGCGATGGCCGCTTCCCGGACTAAGTATGGCAGCGACCGAGCAAAAGTCGAAGAATTGATTGCTGAATGGTCCGCAACTGCTTCAAAACCCTCACCAAGAACTGATTCTGAATCACATAATAATTTTCAAAACCCAGCTAATCCAAACGCGATTTCATTTTCAAGTTCCGATAGAGGATCATCCTCAGAAAATCAACTTTCAAAATTAAAAGGCCCCTCAGCCATCATCCGTGTTGGCTCACAAAAATACGCCGAATATACTGATCAAAAAAACGATCATTGGTATCAAAAAATGGCAAATTCCGAGTCTGGTGAATCTGAAGAAAATAATCAAAAAACTGAAAATAATACCCCCGCTTCAAATCCCCAAACCCAATCAGAAAATAAACTAACACCACAAATTATTGATCTAAATCAAAACATTGACGAATCAAAACATAATTTAAAGGATGAGGATCTCAAAAATAATCATCACTCCAAAGTTGATAATTTAATTGAACTCAAAGAAGGCGAGATAATTGACCTAAATTAAAACAAAATACGTTGTGGTGGTGTATTCTCGCTTCTGCTCGAACTATTTTTGAACAAAATGGGCATAGAAAATAATCCAACTCCGGAATTTCTTACTGAAAAATATACGGATTTGCATAAAACTCCCGAAGTGGAAGGATCGGTAAGAAAACTACGAAATGAAGGCGAAAAGATTCCTGATAAAAAAGAAGCGCGTCTTGACGCTCATTTTCGTCGTATTGATAGGGCATTAGAAGGCAAACGCGGTTTTTTCACGCATCTCATCAAAGATAAATTAACCAAAGATCATTTTTAGCCTCAATTTGACAAATTCAATTTAATTTGTTATACTATAACTACATATTAAGATATCGTTTGAAGCACTCTGTGGATGACTTTCTATCTAAAGATCTTAGGTAAATTCTCCCGAGGAATTCAACGAGTAAAATTACAGGCTTAGGCCTGGGAGAAAAAATGGAAGAGCAAGGACAAAAGAACAAACTCTACGTTGGCAATCTACCTTACACTTTGACTGATGATGGCTTAAAAGAACTTTTTGCCGGTATCGGTGAAGTTGCTGAAGCTAAGGTCATTGTGGACAAATTCTCAAACCGATCAAAAGGTTTTGGATTTGTAACCATGGTAGATGACAAAACTGCCGAAAGTGCCATTAAAGAAATGAATGGCAAAGACATTGAAGGCAGAGCGATCGTAGTCAATGTTGCCAGACCAATGCGCGAACGAAGATAAGTTTGCGATTGAAAACTAAAAAACCCTCCCAATTTTTAAGGAGGGTTTTTTAGTTCCTAATTATATCATTTTATATCCTTGTAAAATACCATGAAAAAGGTATATTTAAGATGAGATAAAAATGAAAAAAATCTTAATTATAATTGGGATATTTTTAATGGTAATTATTTTACGAGTCGCGATTCTAAAAATGTCTTCACCTAAAGATGATTGGATTTGTCAAAATAGCCAATGGGTTAAACACGGCCATCCCAATCAACCCGTACCAACTACTATTTGTCAATAATCTGGGATGACTAATTAATGTCAAACTATTACCAGAATACAGTTGAAGAAATTTATTCCAAACTCAAAACTAACAAACAGGGGCTAAATTCAAAGGAGGCCCTTTTTCGCATAGATAAATTCGGTTTAAACCGGCTCAAAAAGACGCAAAACGTGCCGGTATTTTTTAAATTTCTTTATCAATTTAAAGATTTGCTCGCGATAATTCTATTAGTTGCCGCTGGAATTGCTTTAATTATTGGAGAACCTCGAGACAGTTTAATTATTCTAATTATTGTAATCGTAAATTCCTTAATTGGCTTTATTCAAGAATATCGCGCGGAGCGAATCCTGGCCGCATTTAAAAAAGAATTGCCATCTATGGCAAAAGTGATCAGGGACGGCAAGGAAAAACAAATTCTCACCTTCAGGCTCGTACCGGGAGATATTTTGGTTTTGGAGGCTGGCGATTTAATTCCCGCCGATGCCAGAATTTTTGAATCATCTGACTTAAAAACTAATGAATTCGCTTTAACTGGTGAATCACATCATCGCCACAAAAATCACGCTATCATTAAGCACGACGAAACCTTAGCTGATATAAATAATATGGCTTATATGGGCACTGCAGTTGTAGAAGGAAGCGCCAAGGCCGTGGTTGTAAATACTGGTATGGAAACTGAATTTGGAAAAATTGCCGAATCAAGCCAAAAAATCAAAGAAACTCCCACCCCTTTGCAGTTAGAAATGACTCATACCGGGCAAGTCACCGCGATTGTCGCGAGCGCAATTGCCATTTCAGTTTTAGTTATACTTTATGTTTTGGGTCGAGACTTAAAAGAATGTTTACTTTTTGCCATCGCGGCCGGGGTTGCGGTAGTCCCTGAAGGCTTGCCAGCAATAGTCTCGGTCGCCTTATCTTTGGGTGCGCAACGGATGCTAAAAAAGAAAGCTTTAGTGAAAAAATTACTTCATGTTGAAAGTTTGGGTTCAGTTACTACTATTTGTTCGGATAAAACTGGTACTATTACGACTAGTCGAATGACAGTTGTTAATACTATGCCTCAAATTAATGATTTTTCTAAAAATCAAAAAGAATATTTTATTAATAACTTAATTTTATGTAATAATGCGATTCTTGACAATAAACCAATTGGGGATCCGGTAGAAGTCGCGTTTTTAGAATATTGCCAAAAAAATAATCATAACTTTGAAGAAATTAGAAAATCAAATCTCAGAATCCACGAAATTCCATTTTCCTCAAAAAGAAAAAAAATGAGTGTGGTTGTTAAAAATTCCAAAAATGAATTAATTGTTTTTACAAAAGGCTCCACCCTTGAATTACTAAAATTGTGCGACCTAAAAACCAAGGAAAAGGAAATTATCATGCAAAAACATAATTCAATGGCAAATTCAGGTTTTCGTATGTTAGCTATAGCGATGAAAAAAATTACAAAATCATCAATTAAAAATGTTAGGAAAATTCCCAAAAATGAGATTGAAAATAATTTAACCTTTTTAGGTCTTGTAGCACTTGAAGATCCACCCAGAGAAGGCGTTAAAGAGGCGATGGAAAAATGCAATCGAGCTGGGATTAAAGTAATTTTAATTACGGGTGATTATGAACTTACTGCCAAAGCCATCGCTCTCCAAATTGGTTTAGCCACATCTGATACCAAAATTATTACCGGTGAAGATTTACATAATATGGATGATTTAGCTTTAAAAAATTCTCTAAAAGATAAGATAATATTTGCTCGAATTGAACCTGAACAAAAATTAAGAATTGTGAAAACCTTACAGGAAATGGGCGAGATTGTGGCAGTTACCGGCGATGGTGTCAATGATGTCCCAGCGTTAGTGAAAGCCAATATTGGCGTGGCCATGGGCCGGATTGGTACAGATGTCACTAAAGAGGCGGCGGATATGATTTTGCTTGATGATCATTTCGCCACTATTGTTAATGCGGTTGAAGAAGGACGCCGAATTTTTGACAATACCAAAAAATTCGTTTTTTATGTTTTTTCCTCAAATTCTGGTGAATTACTTGCGCCATTGTTTGCTTTAATTTTGGGGTTGCCCTTGCCATTAATCGCGATTCAAATCTTAGCCATCGATTTAGGGACTGATGTTTTACCGTCGTTAGCTTTGGGTGTCGAAAAAGAAGAAGCCGGAATTATGAATCGCCCCCCTCGCTCAAAAAACGAACGAATTATTAACCTGAAAATGTTATCCCGTTTATTACAGGTCGGTTTAGTGATGGGAATATTTGGTTTACTTATTTTTATAGTTTCTTTACATCAATCTGGGTGGAATTTCAAGTCAGGTTTAAATCTCGAAAGTCCAATTTATTGGCAAGCTACCGCCTCAACTTATATCGTGATCGTATTTTGCCAAATTGCCAATGCTTTTACCTCAAGAAGTGAAAAATTATCAATTTTTAAAACCGGCATTTTTTCAAATCAATGGCTAATTTATTCAGAAATCGTCTCCGCGATTATGCTTTGGTTTGTGATTGGTTTTGAGCCGATGCAAAAAGTTTTTAAAACTGCCGTGCCCACACCATTTGTCTGGGGATTAGCGATAATTGCCTTTATTCTATTCTTGGTTATTTTTGAGGCTCGAAAAAAAAGTTTCAATAAAAATCAAATCTCTCAATCTTCATCAGTATAATTATCTTGATTTATCTTGACATAAATTAATATTTGTAGTATAATTTTATAATACTGCATTGTGAGTTAATCGAGAAAAGGGGGAGAAACCGTGACCAACTCATATGTGCCGGACAAACCGTATTGGATAAACAAAACTGAACAATATCTTGAAATCCTAATCTTCACAAATTTGAAATGGTTAAGGCAACAGCTCAAACTTCGACGTCGCCACAACAATCGTTTTTATATTCATTTGATGTGGTTGATGTCAAAAATTAATACCTTGCCAACCACCATTTGTCCCATCTGCCAGCAAGACTCAGTCACAATTTTTTTCGCCCGAAAAGATACCTCCAATTATATCGGAGAGGTTAAGCCCGAAGACTTACGCTGTGAAAAATGCCAAACAGCCTTCCCTAGACCAGGAGATACCCCTTATCCTGCAAATCTGGAGACTATTAACTCTCGCCTTGATTCCTCTGAACGTTTTCAGGCTGCGTGCATAATTTTCGGCATTGATATCAAAAAACCACACGAGATACAAATCTTTGAACTTTTTTACAAAACCCAACCTCAAGATCGACCAAACCCAAACTCCCAACCCGAACCAACATTACAATTGGCTCTGCACTACTAACCCGTAGTCAGGGCCTTTATTTTTTTATCAGCATTATAAAATTTAATAATTTAAAGCTAAAACTTGTATTAATTTTTTTAAAAGTTTACAATCAAATTAGATAACATCTTAAAAGGAAAATATGCCCGAGACCGATAAAACGAAAAAATTAGTTGTGGCAACGCAAAAAGCAGTTCGAATTAGGATCGTTGTCATCCCGATCTTTATTGCCTTATTATTTTTTACTCATATTGTCCCGGAAATTATGTTAGTTTATCTAATAATCTTACTCTTTTTACTGACCTTGGCTTTATATTATTCAGCAAAAATCAAAAGAGGAATGCTAGCCTTAGGTTATATTTCAGCCACGGTTGAGATTATTATTGCCGCGTATTTGTTGAGACAGGCGGGAGTTGAAAACTATCTATTTTTCTCGGTATTTACCGTCCTAATTTTGGCTCATACCATTTTAGAAAATGCAAAAAAAGGCATATATTTATGCACGATCGTGGTGATTACATATATAAGTTTTTCTTTATATGACAAATTAGTAATTGCTGACACCTTTAATACTATGGATTTATTAGTCATTTTTGTTAATACCGTCTCATTTTTTGTAATCGCAGTTTTAGCAGGTAAACTTTCAGATGACTTGAAAAAATTAAATGAAAAGCTCAAATTATCCGCCGAAGTAATTATTGATAACGTGGGTGATGGTTTAATTGTTTTTAGTAAAGACGATCATGTTATTCGCAAAAATAAAGTTGCCGAACAAATGCTTGAAACTGATCCCGGTGTATTAAAATTAGTTAAATCTAACCAAGCGAAAATTCAAATTGGTCCAAACATTATCTATGAATCAAGAATCAATTATATTCAGGATGAAAAGGTGGTGGTTTTGAGAGATGTTTCACCGGCTTGGGGGATGATGTTGACGGTAGTGGATGAGAAAAATAAAAAACCGATTAGTATGGTCGTGGTGCGTATTTTTAAAAAAGAACTCAACAAACTTCAAGAAACGCAGGTTACAGATGATATAGGAAGATTTAATTTTGTCCCCTTGCCAGGAGAATATTATATTACGGCCGAAAAGGAAGGCTATAATACATATCGTAGCCCAACCTTTACGGTCACTAAAGGTGGTGCCATTAGTAAATTCAATATTGAATTATATCATCGATGAAAACAATTTTATTAATATTAGATGGTTTTGGTGCGTCACCGGTAAACGAAGGCAATGCCGTTAATTTAGCGAAAACGCCGAACTTTGACCGTTTAATTCAGAATTTTCCCCATACTTTATTAATGGCAAGCGGCAAAGAAGTTGGCTTGCCGTGGGGCGAAACCGGTAATTCTGAAGTTGGTCATTTAAATTTAGGGTCGGGCCGAATTATTTATCAGGATTTGCCTCGTATTAATCTCTCCATTGAAGATGGTTCTTTTTTCAAAAACCCGGCTTTGCTCGAAGTAATTAATTTTGTAAAAAAAACTAACCACAACTTGCATTTAATTGGCTTAGCCTCGGATGGGGGAGTCCACTCTCATTTAAATCATTTATTTGCACTTTTAAAATTAGTTAAAAATGAACAAATAAATAAAGTTTATTTGCATTTAATTTTAGACGGTCGCGATGCACCTCAAAAATCAGCCCAAATTTTTCTTAGTAAAATAGAGGGGTTTATTAAAAAAGAAAAGATAGGGGAAATAGCCACAATTTCAGGCCGATATTATGCCATGGATCGCGATAAACACTGGGAAAGAACTCAGTTAGCTTATGAAGCGATTACCCAAGCTAAAGGTCAAAAAACCGATAGCGCCAGTTTAGGCTTAAAATCAGCTTATAAATTAGGGGAAACAGATGAATTTGTCAAACCCCAAATTATAAATAATCCCGGCATTTTAGCTGAAGATGGCATTATCTTTTTTAATTTCCGCGCTGATCGCGCCAAACAATTAACAGCCGCTTTAGTTAGCCCGAATTTTAAAGATTTTCCACGAAATTATATTGATCATACTTTTTTTGTCAGTTTTACCAACTACGGTTTTGAATCTACGCCTCGAATTAAAATCGCGTACTTCCCACAAAATATTGATAATACCTTAGCCCAGGTTATTGCTAATAATAAATTAAAACAATTTCACCTCGCTGAAACAGAAAAGTATGCTCATGTGACGTATTTTTTTAACGGAGGTCGAGAAGATGTTTATCCTGGCGAAACCCGTAAAATGATTCCCTCACCACGAGTTGCCACCTATGACTTAAAGCCAGAAATGTCAGTTCAGGCGATTACCAGACTTTTAACACAAATGATTTCAAAGCAATATTTCCAATTTATCATTACCAATTTAGCTAATCCTGATATGGTTGGTCATACCGGAAATCTAAAAGCAGCCATTAAAGCTTGCGAATATGTTGATTCATCTGTTGGACAAATAATTGATTCAGCACTTAAAAATAATTATGCTGTTATTTTAACTGCTGATCACGGTAATGCCGAACAAATGATTAATCCACAAACTCAATTACCAGATCCTGAACACACCACCAATCCCGTTCCAATAATCTTAATTGACAAAGAAAAGACTCAAACTTCCCAAGATACCAAAGAAGTATTTTTTGCTAATAATCCTATTGGTGTTTTATCGGATGTTACGACCTCAGTTTTAGCTTTATTAGAAATAAATAAACCCGAACAAATGACCGGTGAAGATGTTATTTCGCATATTTAAACGTTAAGATTTAAATTTTTTGAGGAGGGCAAATGAATCTTTCTCAACCATCATTCAAATTAATTTATTCATTAATTTTTTTAAGTTTTTCACTTTTAATGTTTATGTCAAATTCCGCCCAAGCTAATGGTAATAAATGATGGGGGTTAATTTTTATTTTATTAATAAAATAATTGGAATATGATAAATTAAAAATTTTAAATATTATATGGTATAAAATTAATTAGAATACTAAATTTAATTAATAATTTCAATTCCTTAAAGATATATTAAAATGAAGCTAAATAATAGTTTTGCGACATAAATGGTATTAAAAATTGATTGATAAAGATACTAAAATCATTAGAAAATGCGATCAAATTAATTACAAAGGGTTATATACTATTAAAGAGAGGAGAGGGACTCTCTGTTTTTAATTAATAATTAATATGAATTATTACACCTATATTAGCTATTAGAAGACAGTATACTGAGAGAGTATGAAATTTGTTCGCACAATATATCTTTTACGACGTCCCTATCCGATTAAAGCTGCCAAAATTTGTTTATGAAGCTAAGATGGATTTTAATTTTTTTGCCTAAATTTACCTATTATATAATAATGTATTAATCGACTCGCCTAATTCTATTGCCTGCATCAATCCTCATCAAGCTATATATTTATTAAAATTAACGTCGCACAATTTAATAATTAAAGATTAAAATAACGTCGCAAAATAATAATTTAATTAATAACTATCCGTATTATCATATATAGATTTAACTCTATCCGACAAGACTTCTATTTTAGCATCAAAAATAAAATCTTCATTCTCGCCTATTTTATATTTAGACCACCAATTTAGGCTCTTAGTAATTTTTTGCGCTCAGTCCAATTTTGCCAAACCACTAATAATGGTGAGGCGTTAAAGATTGATGAGTATGTTCCAATTAGGATTCCAATTAATAATGCCAAGGTAAAAAAACGCAAGGTCTGGCCACCAAAAATTATTAAAGAAATTAAGACAAAAATTACCGTTAAAGAAGTATTTAATGACCGAACTAAAGTTTGATTAATACTTTTATTGGCAACCTGCTCAAACGTTAATTCTGGGGAAGTTTTTAAATTTTCACGAATCCGATCAAATACTACAATTGTGTCGTGTACCGAAAAACCCATCACTGTTAACAAAGCCGTAATAAACAAAGCATCTATCTCCACCCCAAAGAAATGTCCCAAAATCGCGAAAACTCCACCTACGAATAATAAATCATGAATTAATGCTACTACTGCACAAATTCCAAATCGAAAAGAATTTGCTGGGGCTGAGACTTTTCGAAACGCTAAAGCGATATAAAAAATTATCGCAATTGAGGCGACAATAACCGCAATAATGGCTCGTTGAGTTAAGTTTTTACTAACTAAAGGCCCAACCGTTTCTAATCTTGTTTCTTTGACATTCCCTAGATCTTTTTTTAAATTCTCCTGGATTTTATTTACTTGATCGCTTGATAATGGTTTGGTGCGAATAATGACTGAATTCGAACCCGTATTTTGAATTTGAGTCGCTTCCAGATTTAATGGCGTTAAACTTTTTTCAATCTCAGTTTGTGTCACGGCTTTTCTATCAGGAAAAGTAATTTCCAATAAAGTACCGCCCGAAAAATCAACGCTTAATCGAAAACCCCACAAAATCATCGCAATTACTCCTGGAATGATTATTAATCCTGAAATTATAAACCACCATTTCCTTAATCCAATTATGTTCATCTTACCTCTTATTAATATTTTTGATAAATTTAAACAAACCAAGAAATTTTATTTTTCAAACAAGTCATTCCCAAAAGCTGCAAAAAAGTTCGGGTGATGGTGATGGCGGTAAACATTGAAATAATAATACCCACCCCTAAGGTCACCGCAAAACCCTTGATACTCCCAATTCCCAACCAAAACAAAATTATTGCCGTGATAATACTGGATAAATTAGAATCGCGGATTGACGGCCAAGCACGCTGAAAACCAGAATCAATTGCGGTTAAGATTGATTTTTGGTTTCTCAGTTCTTCCTTGGTGCGTTCAAAAATAAGAATATTCGCATCGACTGCCATGCCAATCGATAATACAAACGCGGCTAAACCTGGTAAAGTTAAGGTAATCGCGGCTGGTGTGAAACTCGAGAGTTTAAAAATCCCAAAAACCAAAAGCGTATAAATCCCCAAGGCTAAAACTGCCGCTAATCCGGCTAATTTATAATAAATTAACATAAATAATACAATCGCAATTAAACCAATCCCTGCCGCCAATAAACCCATTTTGACTGAATCTTGACCGAGAGTTGCGCCAACATTTTTTTGTTCTACAATCTTAACTGGTACTGGTAACGCGCCTGCGTTTAATTCCAAAACTAATTTTTTCGCCTCAGCAATCGAAAATTTACCGGTAATAACTGCTTTTCCGTCAGTAATCTGCGTCTGAACGGTGGGTGCAGATAATAATTCATTATCCAAAAAAATTGCAATTGGTTTTTGTAAATTCTCTTTTGTCAATTCTGAAAAAATCTTCGTCCCCTCGGCATTAAATTCTATCGCAATTTCAGGATTACCCTGTTCGTCAATTTGGGCAGTTGCCTTTTTTAAATGCCGGCCGGATAAATCTGTTTTCACGTAACTTACCCCCTTATCAGTCTGGACAACTTCCTTAAACTCTAAATTTGCAGTTTGACCAATTAATTTTATCGCTTCATTCACATCTTTAATACCTGGTAATTCAACCACTAAACCTTGTGTATCACCAATATTTCGAGTCTGGATCAATGGTTCGGTTACGCCTAACGCATTGACACGTCGATCAATGGTATCTTTTAAGCTAGACAAGGCATTGGCACGATCTTTGGGATCAATTTTACTCATGTCAGCTTCGTAAACGATTCCACTGCCACCAACTAAATCCAGCCCCTTTTTGAGTTTTGGATCTTTTTTGATTCCAATTTTATTAAACCCTGATGGCATATCTATGATTACAAAAATTGCGACCAGCACAATAATTATCCCTAATTTTATCCAAATACTTTTATTCATTAATGCCTTTCTGTTTTCAATAAATTATAAATACTTCGATAAACCTTGTTTAGAAATTTCCAAAATTAATTCTTTAATTTTTTCAGCTTCATCCATATTTGCGACCAAAATCACATCACCCTCATCAATAATTGCTAAATTCTCCACACCCAAGGTTGCAATCAGATTTTTTTTGCCCATCACTAAACAATTTTTAGTTGCTAAACCAATATGTTTACCAGAAATATGGTTTGCTTTTTTGGAAGCCAAGATTTGTTTTAATGATTTCCAAGATCCGACATCAGACCAACCTAAATCTGCAGCAAAAGTCACCATGCCCTGAATTTTTTCATAAATTCCATAATCAATTGGCGTAGGTTCAAGCTTTTCAATGGATTTTTTCCCGCTTAATACCAGAGCATGTTTAGGCATTAGTTTGTTAAATTTTTCAAGATAATGTGTCGCCTGCCAAGTTGATATTCCAGGATTCCAATAATATTGACCAGATTTTACAAATTTTTGCGCCAATATATAATTGGGCTTTTCAACAAATTTTTCAATATAAGATACTTTTTCTTTCACAAATCCTGGGATGATTTTTCCAATTTTTATATACCCGAATCCTGTTGCCGGATATTCGGGTCTCACCCCAATTATAACCACCTTTTTTTCTGACGCTACTTGTTGCGATAACCTAACTGCCTTAATAAAATTTTGATGTTTTTTTATATGAGCATCTGCCCAAATAACAGTCACGATCGCTTTGGAATCTTTTTTGGCAATTTCTTTCATTCCGATAGCGACTGCCATGGCCGTTCCCAAAGACTTATCTTCTAAAATAATATTTTTATAATATTTTTTTGGCCAATTTTTTTTTAAATTAGTCAAATATTGCTTTGGTGAAACTAAAAAAATCTGCTTTTTATCGTAAAGAGGCAAAAGTGCTTCATACGCATCTTTTAGCATCGATTTTTGGGAGATTAAATTGTGGAATTGTTTTGGGAGACTTGTGCGTGACTTTGGCCATAATCTGGTCCCAGTTCCCCCAGCAACCAGTAAAGCATAATTCATATTTCACCTGTGTTCTTATTTTAAAATATTTATGCTTAGTTTTCAAGCCGAAATTATTTTTTAGAAAGTCGTTGTAAAATATTATTAAAATCCTGAGGAATTTTAGCTTTAAAAGAAATAACTTTATTAGTTGTTGGGTGTAAAAATGTAATCTTATAAGCATGCAAAAGTTGTCTTTTAATTTTTAATTTTTGGGCAATTTTTTTAGCTTGGCCTTTGCCGTATAACAAATCCCCTAAAATTGGCAAACCTAAAAATTTTAAATGAACACGAATTTGATGGGTTCGACCAGTTTTAGGAATTGCCAATAGTTTTGAAAAAATATAATTTTGCCAATGAAATTCTTGGAGGGTTTCAAAATGAGTTTCAGCATTTTTGCCAAAACTTGAAGTCATTATTAGTTTTGGAGATTTTTTTCGACCTATTGGCTTAAAAACTGCTTCTGTTTTGTTTGGTAATTTACCGATTACGAGCGCAAGATATTCTTTTTGGATTTTTCGAGTTTTAAATTGTTCTGCTAATTTTGTGTATGTTTTTAAATTTTTAGCAATTATAATTATCCCTGATGTATCGCGATCTAAACGATGGACAATCCCCGGACGATTTTTTTGTGGCCAATTTATCTTTTTAATCTCAGGATTATGTCGCACAATATAATTTACTAAGGTGTTAGATTCTTTATTCCCTGTTTCATGTACCAATAAACCCGCGGGTTTATTAATCGCTATTAAATCCATATCTTCATAAATAATTTTAATTGTTTTATTAATATTATTTTTCATTAAGATATCTCTTTTGGGCCATTTGAATTATTTTATCTAATAAATCTTTAAAATTTACTCCCGCCGCTTTAGCCGCTTTTGGAACCAAAGAGGTTTTTGTCATTCCGGGAATTGTATTGATCTCAATAAAATATATTTCATTCGAATCTTTGGGCCAGATAAAATCTAATCTGGCTAGATCAAAACAATTCAAAGCCTTATAAATTTCAATCGCCTCTCTTTGAACTTTTTGAGAAATATTGGCCGGGATTTGAGCTGGGCATATTTCTAAACTTCCACCAACTTCATATTTAGCTCGATAATCAAAATAATCTGAAACTTGAGGAATAATCTCAATTACAGGTAAGGCTTCTGGCTTTTTATTCCCCATTACCGCTACTGTTAATTCTCGTCCCTCAAGATATTTTTCAATTATTACTACCTGATCAAATTTTAACGCAAGATTAATCCCTTTTTTTAAATCCCTTTTTTGTTTTATTATTGATCCACCTATTGAAGAGCCAAGTTGGTTTGGCTTTACAAATAAGGGCAAGGGAATTTTTTCAAGTACTTCTTCAATATTGTATTGTTGCCCCCTTTCAATAATAGTATCTTGGGGAATTTTAAAGCCAAGATTTTTAACGATAATTTTCGAGATTTTTTTGTTCATGCAGAGCGCAGAAGACAAAACCCCAGAAAAAACATATTTAACTTCCATCATCTCTAACATCCCTTGAAGTTTACCGTCTTCGCCAAATGAACCATGAAAAATCGGAAGCACTAGATCAAATATGTTTTTATTTAAATTTTGAGACCATTTTCCTTTTCGTGAAATTTTTATTGGTGTTATTTGATACTTATTTTTATTAAGAGCGGCAATTACTTGTTTTGCCGAATTAATTGAGATATCGTGTTCCGCACTTTTACCACCAAAAATTACCGCCAGTTTTAATTTTTTTGACATTATTTTAATTTTGTGGAAATTTAATTATTTTCGGACCGTGTGGAGTATCCTCGACCATCATACCTAATCGAAATAATTTTTGTCTGATTAAATCAGCTTTTTTAAATTTTTTGTCTTTTCTGAGCTTTTCCCTCTCTTGAATAATTGTCATTATTTTAGAATCAGGATCAATCATTGTGGCTTCATTTAATTTCAATCCTAAAATTTGATCATATTTTAACCATAATTTTGCATTATTGGCTTTGTGCAAAATAGATAAGGCAGATGGAATATCTATATCATTATAAATGGCTTTATTAATTTGGGAAGACAAATCTTGACCTTTATTGCCCATCGCCACAATCACATAAATTCCCATTAATGTTTTTTGGGCTTTTTCTAATTCTTCCCAGGTGAAATTTATTTTTGACCGATAATGATTTGTTAACATTAAATATCTAAATGCCTGAGCGTAAAAACCATGTTGCACAAGATCGGCTAAGGTATAAAAATTTCCCGATGACTTTGCCATTTTTTTACCATTAACTAATAAAAATTCCACGTGAAGCCAAAAATTTGCTAATTTAGTTCTAAAAGCAGCTTCACTTTGCGCAATTTCATTTTTATGATGTACGGGAATATGATCAACGCCACCAGTATGAATATCAAATATCTTCCCTAAATATTTTTCACTCATCGCTGTACATTCGATATGCCAGCCCGGAAATCCCTTACCCCAAGGTGAATCCCATTCCATTTGGCGTTTTTGATTTTTTGAAGAAAATTTCCATAAAGCAAAATCTGATTCATTTCTCTTTTCTGGATTTTTTTTGATTCTTCTTTTTGAATTTGGGTTGCGAATTCCAAATAATTTCGAATAATCTTTAATTTTTGAAGTATCAAAATAAATCCCATCCGAAATTCGGTACGTAAATCCGGCTTTTTCTATTTTTGAAATCAAATCAATTTGTTCGGCAATATGATGAGTTGCACGAGGCAAAATGGTCGGTTTTTTGATATTTAATTTTTCTAAATCGGCCATAAATGCCTGGGTATATTTATTAGTTATTTTTTTAGCTGTGGTCTGAGCTTTTTGAGCGGCTTTTTCAATCTTATCCTCGCCCTCATCTTCATCAGAAGTTAAGTGTCCAACATCAGTAATATTCATCACTTGGCAGACTTTATAATTATTAAATTCTAATACCCGTCTCACCAAATCAGAAAAGATAAAAGCGCGCAAATTGCCAATATGAGCAAAGTCATATACCGTCGGCCCACAACTATACATTTTAACTTTTCGATCTTTAACGGGAGTAAATTCTTCGATTTGGCGTGTTAATGAATTAAAAAATTTTAATGCCATTATTCTTCTTTCTTGCCTTTATTTAATTTTTTATGACGTGGTTCGTTTGATTTATCCTCGTCGTGGTCCCCCTCCCCTTCACCCAACCAGTCAATTACTGGTTCGGCTTCTTCTAATAACCCGCCACACTCTGAACATTCTTCGGTTAATTTTTCAGTCACAAACCCACAATTTTGGCATATATAACTCATTTAGCCTCCTCTAAAATTCTTTACGACCCTCCAAGGCTCGAGATAAAGTAATTTCATCCGCATACTCTAAATCTCCTCCAACCGGTAAACCGCGGGCAATTCTCGTAATTTTAATATTTTTTAAATTTGAATTATCAGATTTAATTTTAGAAATTTCTTTGGTAATATACATTGCCGTTGCTTCGCCTTCCAAGTCAGGATTATTAGCTAATATAATTTCCAAAATTGGTTTATTGCTTTTTTTCAGACGCCTCAAAAGTGCCGGAATTTTAATATCATCTGGCCCAATTCCATCTATTGGTGAAATTGCGCCACCCAAAATGTGATATAAGCCATTATATTCATTAGTTTTCTCGATCGCAATCACGTCTAAAGGATTTTCAACCACCATAATTTTGGTCCGATCACGCTTCGGATCGGCACAAATTGGACATAAATTATCTACCGTAATATTATCACATTCAGAACAATTTTTAATTTTAGTTTTTAAATTTATCACTGCTTCACCTAATTCCGTCACTTCCAGGTTTGACAAATGCAATAAGTAAAATGTTAAGCGAGAAGCGGTTTTAGGACCAATTCCCGGTAGTTTTGCAAAATTATCAATTAACCTCAAGACGGATTCTGGAATTATATTTGTCATTTTTCTTCACTTTTTAATTTTTGACTTTCTAACTTTTGCTTGTCTGGAAATTCCCAACTCGCCCATTTACATTTAGGATATTGCGAACAACCCCAAAATACTTTTCCTTTTTTGGTTCGTCTTTCAATAATATCACCCTTACCACATTCTGGACAAGTCAAGCCAATTTTTTTAATAATTGATTTGGTAAATTTACATTTTGGATATTTTGAACAGGCCAAAAATTGACCAAATCGGCTTTCTTTAATGACCATGTCTGCACCACATTTTTCACATTTTTCATTGGAAATCTGTTTTTCAATTTTTTTATCTTGACGCACCGAACCAGTTTCTACTAATGGCTTTGAAAATTTACAATCCGGGAAACCAGTACAAGATAAAAATTTTCCAAAACGACCATATTTAATTTCCATTGGTTTGCCGCATTTTTCACATTTTTCATCAGTTGTTTGTGTAATTAAATCCTTTTTTTTGACTTCTTTTTCTTTATTCTTCAAATTCGCCGAGAAATCTAACCAAAATTTATCTAAAAAAGCTTCGCTTTCTTTTTTGCCCATCGCAATTTTATCTAAATCTTTTTCCATATCCGCTGTAAAATCGATGTCAACAATTTTAGGGAAATGTTTTTTTAACAATTTAGTCACCATTTCACCCAACTCTTCAAGATAAAAATATTTACCTTTTTTAACTACATAACGACGATCTTGAATTGTGGTGATGACTGGTGCGTATGTTGATGGTCGACCAATACCATTTTTCTCTAAAGCTTTAATTAATTCAGCTTCAGTAAATCTGGCTGGAGGTTCGGTAAATTTTTGCTCACTAATTAATTCAATTAAATTTAACTCTTCCCCAATTTTCATAACCGGTAAAGTAAAAATTACTGGAACCGAATATGCTTTTAAAAAACCTATAAAAATAATTTGTTCTCCTTTGGCACGAAAAATATATTTTTTAGCGGCTATCTCCACTATTGTGACCGCAAATTCCGCTTCTCTCATTTGTGAGGCGATAAATCTTTTCCAAATTAAACCATATAATTGATTTTGATCCAAGCTTAAATCTTGAGTAATTTTTTTAGGTTCAATTTCAGGATATGTCGGCCTAATTGCTTCATGAGCTTCTTGGGCTAATTTTGATCGAGTCTTAAATATTCGTGGCGTTTCAGGAACATACTTTTGACCATAAACTTGTTCAATCACTTTTAAGGCATCTTTTTGAGCCTTCTTAGAAATTTGGACAGAATCAGTTCTCATATAAGTAATCAAACCCACCCGGCCTTTTCCAGAAATTTTTATTCCTTCATAAAGCTGTTGGGCAATCATCATCGTTTTTTTAGCGGAAAATCCAAGTTTCCTCGAAGCATCTTGTTGCAAAGTCGATGTTACATAGGGTGGCGCTGGATATCTTTTCTCATTTTTAGTTTCAAGATTTTTAACTCGGTATTTTGCTGATTTTAATTCTTTTTGAATATTATCGGCTTTCCTTTTGCCGATCGTCATCTTATCAAATTTTTTACCATCGATTTCAACTAACCCAGCTTTAAAATTTTCTTTAATTTTATTCTTTTTCGACAAATTAGCTAAAATTTGCCAAAATTCGGTGGCTTTAAAACTATTTATCTC